>NZ_JBFEFW010000019.1:0-126212 GCF_047229145.1 Brevibacillus jepli | reverse complement strand
GATGAACCGCCGTATACCGAACGGTACGTACGGTGGTGTGAGAGGACGGGGGTTAGTCACCCCCTCCTACTCGATTACTCTATTTTCTTGTAAAGGAGACAGGGATATCTGAGAAAAATGCATATATACATTATTGGGTTACTTTTAGGGTTATTACTAGCTTCTTGTACTACTGCTACTGATGATAAGGTTTTCTACATGGTGAAAAATGAGGCGAGTTACGAATCATATTGGACAAAAGATTCTCAAAACCTGTTCGTATTAAATTTAGCATTCAATCATTCCCCTGCCCTCGAATTTGATCAAAGTAAAATTGAATCCATCGAGTTACTACCCAGTACAGACTTAGTAAAAATCAATAAATTTTTCATAGAGGAAAATCCTCCCCAAAATAACTTAAATCAAAAGGCTTTGTTTGTTCATTTGTTAACACAAAAAGAAGGGACTCATGTCTTTACGCAAATTGCTTTTAATATGAAAAACGAAAGAGTAGTTTTAGATTTAGGTAAGGCAAATATAAACATTCATAAGGGAGCGTTTTCAGGTATATCTGCACTCTCTAATAACATAGGAGTATTTTCGAAAGGGACGCCATTAGAAATTGCACCGAGGAATGAAAATGAATATCCAGTTATGATAAAGGGGATTAAAATAAATAATCCATATGTAGCATATAGCGAGGAAGATGTAAAAATAGTTATAAACAATCAAGAAGTTCCGATGCCTAAAGCAGGTTACCAGTTAAAACCAAAGGAACAGATCAAACTAATAGTTGATTGGAAGATAAATTTCCCCCAAAACCAAATAGTTAATATTGATTTAAGACCGCTACTAATAAGCGAAAGGCAAGGGGTGGTAGAATATTCCGATATACCAAATATGATATTTAGAAATGATTTTTAATAAAGCCTTCGCTACGAGGAAAGTAAGGCTTATACTTTTGGGGGTATCGCCAACCAAATATCATCAAACCTATGCTGACTTGGATGTAATAAAAAGCTCGATTTCCTGTACGCTAAGGAACTCGAGTTTTTCATATTGGCGGTACCCTGAGTAGTAGCAGCCATTGTTCTCTGGAATACAGTACTTGGAGTGAGCGATACAGGCGTTGACAGAACGAGAAGAATTGATCGATGACAATCTATTACGTTCATACGATTATTTCCGTTTCGTGAGGTGCCCCCGAAGTAATACTAAAGTTTGGCAGGTGAATAGCTTGGATAATTTAGTAATAAATCAAGGGTGTTCTGTCGGTGCAATTAAACTAGGTATGCGCGAAGAAGAAGTGCAACAATACATTCAGCTATATAAGGAAAAATGTTTTAATCCTAGAATATCCTTTCATAGGAACTTTCGCTGTGAATATGATTCAGAAGGAAGGCTAATTTATATAGAAGTTGTAAATGATTTGAAAAGACATTTCAACATTTTATTCAGGGATATTGATGTATTTAACACCAGGGCAAGTCAACTTGTAAAGATGATTGACATTCTCTCTCCATATGATAGAAATAGTGCACGTGGTGGGTTTGTGTATAAATTTCCTGAATTAAGATTAAGTTTTTGGAGAGGTAACGTTCTAAGTGAAGAAGATATGGAAGAAGAGTGGTTTCAAGAAATGGACCCTGGGATACAAGAGGATGAGATGAAGAATTTGTATTTTGAAACTGTAAGTATTTATTCGATTTCTAATTCCCCAAAAGAGTGAACTTGCTATCTGGCAACATATCTCGGCTGTACACCGTCTACTGACCAATCGCTTCAGCAACTTTCAATATATCTGATCGATTGTAACAGATGAATAATACAGACTCTGGAGTCGGAGAACAGTATATATCCAGACCAAAAAAGAAAGACATGCCCCCTGAAAAATAAGCACAGGAGGCATACCTACCCTATCTACACGAGCAAAGGATACCTTCACTCAAGGTGTCCTTTTTTCTTGAACAAGTACGGAACCTGTCGCCAGTCGGGCAGCAGATACCAGACCAAGTAGGACGATGAACGTCTGAAGGAGCAGGGATATGGTAATGCCAACAGAAAGCGAAAATTCAAATGCAGTCATCACAGATACAATGGCTCCTCCCGCACCAATGACAATCGCAGGCGTGAATGTATCGGCGATCGATATTTCAGCAGATACTTTTCCTTCTTCACCAGGCCTTGCAAGAGAAAACGCAATGGCTCCACTTGTCGGGTGAGCCAAGCCGATTCCAAAGCCCATAATGATCTGGCTAAAAATCGCGATCACGATACCGAAAATGTCTTGTTGAATCAGCATCAGTGGTACGGTGCAGGCGACTCCGATGAGCATAATGACGAGTCCTGTAATAATTCGTTTTTTTCGACCTGCTCCTTGGTCTCTTTTGTCCAGCTTCGCTTGTACATTGGCTGCCAGCGACCAACTGATGGCTGCGGAGGCAACAGCTAAACCGGCTTTGTCGGCAGTTAATCCTAAAATCGAAGTGAGTCCAAGGACGAGATACGTTTGTGTGCCGTAATAGGCAGCGACGAAAAGACCCCGAGACGCGATGACAGCAGGTAAGCCTGAGCGTGCGAGGAGCGTTCCTTTCGGCATCAGCTTATACAACGGGACACTGAGGGTAAGCAAACCCGCGATGGATATCAGGAAACCGTAGATGGAGGGAATTTTGCCGAGTCCAAAAAGCAAGGCACCAGTCCCTGCGGCCAAGAAAAAAGGGAGTAGAAGACTGCGATTGTTTGCCGCGCTTGCTTTGGGCGGTTGTAAGCCTCGAAAAGAGGGAGTGGTTAAGAGTGCAGAGAGAAAGATGAAGGGCAGGATCAACCAGAAGACATATCTCCAAGACAACTGTTCAGCAATAATCCCGGCTACATAAGGTCCAAACAAGCCCGGAAGGATATAAGCGCTGGAGAAAACAGCGAGAATTTGAGGGCGAAGGGAATCGGGGTAACGCAAGGTAATCATGGTGTACACGCAATTGACCAAGGCACCTGCTCCGAATCCTTGCAGCACTCGCCCAAGCAGTAACGTTAGTATATCTGGCGCGATCGCAGCAACTACAATGCCAACAGCAAAGAGTATGATTGTCGCAATGAAAGGCTGGGCAGGTCCTTTTCTATCGACGAATTGACCTGTGACCACAGTTCCAATCAGCTGAGCCAACAAATAAGCGCTGAATACCCAGCCATATAAATCCTCACCCTGCAGCTCTCGGGAAAGACTCGGGGCGATTGTCGTGACAGCCAAGCCTTCGAATGCAGTAGCAGTCACCACAAGAATAATACCAATCGTCAATGCTTGGTAACGCGTGCTCCATATGCCTTCTGTGCTCATCATTTTCACTCCTTTTTGTATATATCTTGTCTTGAAAGTTGTCATAAAAACTGTTGTTATAACAACTAATTATATACAAAAAATGACATCCTGCAATAATTTTTGTTTTTACAAGTTTTTTACGTTCTCATAAATGATATTGAGTGTTCTTCGAAATTGGTTCACTTCTTCTTCAGTCAATCCTGCAATGGTTTTCTCGTACGCTTCGATGGAGGGAGGAAGGACCTCGTCTTTTAAAAGTCGCCCTTTTTCCGTCAGATAGACGCGAAGGGAGCGGCGATCCTTTTTATCTGTTTCGCGATGAATGAACCCTCGTTCTTCCATGAGAAAGAGCATCCGCGCGATATTCGTTTTATCCTTATAGGTTCGTTCTGCCAGTTCGTTCTGGGTCAGGCCTTCTTCTTCCCATAACACGACAAAAATCATCCACTGATCGATGGTGATGTTATACGGATTGCATACCTTTTGATAATAGTTGTTCAGTTTTAAATCTGTACGTTTCACGATGACGCCGATATACTCATCCAATTTCATGGCGAAACCTCCTACATTAGGCAATCAGGACAACTGTTGATAAGACAACTATAAGGATGCTTTCAATGAGTGTCAATTTACAGGGAGGGGATGTTTGGCGAATGAAAAAGCCGAAATAGCTCAAAATAACAGCGGGATTCAATACTTACCAGAAAAGGAGAAGGAATAAATGACTCCATTACTCAAAAAAGTAACGCTGTTATTGATGTGCGTCGCTTTACTTGGTGTGCCGGGCATGGCAGAAGCCAAGGAATCACAAGGAAATGTACAGCAGACAGAATGTATAAAGCCGAAAGAAGTAAAGCTGCAAGGCGATATGAGGAAGCTCTGGATTGACCATATGATATGGACAAGAGGCTATCTGGTCAGTGCATTAGCAGGGCTGGAAGATCAAGAAAAGGTTTTGGCACGGCTTTTGAAAAACCAGGTGGATATCGGAAACGCAATCAAACCGTATTACGGGGAGGAAGCAGGCAAAAAGCTGGCTGAGCTGTTAACCGAGCACATTGTGATCGCTGGCAAAATCATCGACGCAGCTAAGAAGGGCGATCAAGGAACTCTTGATAAGCTCAACAAGGAGTGGTTTCGGAATGCAGATGATATTGCCAAGTTTTTAAGCAGTGCGAACCCGAATTGGCCCGAAAAAGATATAAAAGAGATGATGTATACGCATTTGAAGCTGCTCTCTGAAAATCTCCAAGCGAGGTTGCAAAAGAACTGGGAAGCAGACATTGCTGCGTTTGATAAAGGCGTGGACCACATCATCGCAATGGCGGATGTGCTGACAGCAGGTATCATTAAGCAGTTCCCGAACCAGTTCTGAATAAATTCCTGAACAAAAAGAGTACGCCAGCACACTTCGGAATCGGTGCTGGCGTTTTCGTTAACGTATAGTCAACAGCCGCTTGATAATCTCGTTAGTCACAGAGGGAACGACTTCAGTGGAATACGTAATCTCCATTCGTTCAAAACGGTTATGCGCATCGTACCCATACGGACCGATGTTGATGCACGGTACATTGATGTCTCGAATGTCCTGATACTCGACGTAATGCTTGCTGCCCCAGCTCGGATTGTTCTCTTCGATCGCGAGAATGCCTTCTTTATCGTCTGAGAGGGCTACACAGCTCATATCGCAAACATACGGGAAAAAGTTACGCGTCACGATAGGGTGTGCATAATCAGGCTGGACAGCTGCAACGGCTTGCTCCAATGCTTCTATCAGGTTTTGCTCCCGTTCGTCCTTGCCAACGAGCTCGATGCGAGGAGAGTAGAGAGAGGAGTAGAACAAGATGATGGCGGGGCTTCTGTCCTTCATCCACTTGACCTCCTCCTCAACCACACGAGCAGAGAACATGCGCACATCCAAGGATTTGTCTTGCAAAAGCGCCTCTTTAAACTGTTTCATGTGCGAGAGGAAGGCGTCCCCATGCTCGGCTATCAGCTCTTTTTTCATATCCTCGTAGATCAAAACTCTCGTCTTCCAAGGGAGCGGAGTCCAAGCTTGCCCGCTCTTCTCACAGAAGCGGCGGTGACGCTCACCCAACAGAGTCAGCGCGTTTTCAAAGGCGATCTCGGCTTGTTCCGCGAGCATCGCCAAGACTTGCTTCGGAGACCAGGAATGGATGAAGAAATTGTAATAGACGTAGGCGGATAGGGCGGTCTGAATCGTGTAGGTCGGCTTGAAGTCAGTCTGCTTCAACGATACAGGCGGCACAGGTGTCTCTCCGAATGCCTCGTCACACAGGTCAGGATTGTAGCTGATTTGACGGGTCAGCTCTGCGGCGATGAAGTTCGGGTCAAGCCCCTCAAAGGCAGAACCTGCATGTGTCTCATAGCCCGTGATATAAAAAGAAGGAAGCAGCTTGCCGACAGTTCCCTTGTAGATATAACGATTCGGGTCCCCATCGTAGCGTGGGGCGACGAAGTCGGAGTTGATCAGCGCAATATAGTCAAAGCCATGCTCCTCTCGCCATTTTTTCAAATCCTTCAAGGAGGAGAGGACGCCATGCGAGCTGTCTTCTTCGTCACACTCGGCGAGCAGCAGCAGATTGCCCACCAGCTCTTCCGGGTGCTCGGAATAGTACTTCAGCAAGTAGACGTGGCTCGCTACGCCGCTTTTCATATCGAGCACACCACGCCCAAAATGCCAATCACCTGACTCCAGCTGCTCACTCACCAGTGCAGGCAGGGGTTCACTTTTTAAGGCGTCCATGAGCGCAGTTGGATGGCAGGCTTTGTCCTTCAGATGGTTGTAATCCTCGATGCCGACCGTATCGGTGTGCCCCATCAAAATAACAGTTTTGTCGCTCTGTGCCTTGGTTCCTCTGACAAAAGCAAGGACGTTATACCGCTCCACCTCGTCGTTGACCGTGCGGGATAGAATCAGCTGATCTGGATGCTTTTGAAAATAGGGGAATGACTTCAGATGCTCATATAAATGGGTAGCAACAGCGATTTCGCCTGTCGTGTTCACGACACTTTCAATGCTGACTAATTCATCGGTCAATTGCAGGATGGATTCACGGCTTTGTAGCAGCATGGATTCTCCCTCTTTCTTTTTTCACAAAATTTGTTGTAAAAATCGTCTGGTTCGTTCATGCTTTGGATTCGTGAAAAGCTCGCTGGGATGGGCTTCTTCAACCATTTCGCCGTCCGCGAGCATAATGACTCGGTCTGCTACCTCACGGGCGAAGCCCATCTCGTGTGTGACGACGACCATCGTCATGCCATCGCGAGCGAGGTCTTTCATGGTAGCGAGCACTTCGCCTACCAGCTCAGGGTCCAAGGCAGAAGTAGGTTCGTCAAACAGCATAATATCGGGCTCCATGGCTAATGCTCGGGCAATCGCGACTCGCTGTTTTTGCCCGCCGGAGAGCTGCTCGGGATAGGCGTTTGCTTTGTCTGTTAGTCCGACGCGGCGTAATAGCTCCATCGCTTTTTTGGTCGCTTCCGCCTTGGCTTTTCTTTTGACATAGATCGGTGCTTCGATCACGTTTTCCAGCACAGTCATATGCGGAAACAGATTGAAATGCTGAAATACCATTCCGACATGCTCGCGTACTTTGTTCAAATCACTGTTTTTGACATCGATGACCTGATTGTTGATCTCGATATCGCCTTTGTCTTTTATTTCCAGAAAATTAAGACATCTAAGCAAAGTACTTTTCCCGGACCCGCTCGCTCCAATGAGCACCACCACTTCTGATTTTTGGATCGACAGCGTGATATTTTTGAGCACATGCAGGTTCCCGAACGATTTTGCCAGATTGCGTACCTGGATCATGCCGCCACCTCTTTTGGTTTGCCGGTGTTGACGGGCGTTCTGCCAGTGTCGAGACGTTTTTCAACACGGTTTAAAATAAAGGAAAAGATAGCGACGAGAGCGAGGTAATACAATCCGACGACGAAATACGTTTCAAAGGGCATGAAGTTCTCCGCTTGTGCAGAGAGGGCGCGGTTGAACAGCTCGGTAACGGCAATATACGCGACGAGAGAAGAGTCTTTTAACCCGATGATGAACTGATTGCCAAGCGGCGGGATCGCTCGCTTGAAGGCTTGTGGCAAAACAATTCGGCGCATCGCCAGACTGTACGGCATCCCGAGTGAACGGGCGGCTTCCATCTGTCCGCGGTCAATCGATTGGATGGCTCCACGAAAAATCTCGGCAATGTAGGCGCCAGAGTGGATGCCAAGCGCGAGTGCACCTGCCGTAAAGTCAGAGAGAACGATGACACTGGATATCCCGTAGTAGAGGAACATGAGCTGGACGATCAAGGGCATGCCGCGCACGATGAAGATATACGTGTCGGCGAGCTTTTGCAGAAGGAAGATCCCGGATACTTTGAAAAAGGCGAAGACGAGTCCGATCACAGAAGCCATGGCTAAGGATACGGCTGTCAGCGAAACGGTCACCCACGCTGCCTCCAAAAACGCTTTTCCATGAATCGCAAAAATATCAAGGATACTGGTCACAAAACCCATGGCTGCTTACCTCCCACGTTATTTCAACAGGTTCGATCCAAACCATTTCACGCTGATTTGCTCGTAGGTACCGTCTTCCACCATGGCTTTGATGGCTTCATTGATTTTTTTGGTCAGCTCCGGGTTATCTTTGGTTACGGCGATCGCAATGTTTTCCTTGTTTAGTACATCGCCTGTCGCTTTGATTTTTAGACCTTGATTCTTGATCGCAGAGGTACCGACGACACGGTCGGTGATGACAGCGTCCACCCGACCAGGGATGAGATCCTGCAAGGCGTAAATATCTGACGGATAGCCTTTTACATTTGTCTTGTCAGTCAAGGTTTCCGCGGCGTCTTTGTGCGTGCTTGCCTGAACAACACCTATGATTTTGCCTTTTAGATCGTCCTTGGTTTTGATGCTATCATTCGTTTCCGCAATAAAAATCTGTCCGCCGGAAATGTAGTAGGGGTCGGTGAAGTCTACTTGCTTGGCACGTTCTTCTGTGTGCGTCATGCTGCCAATAATGGCGTCGTATTTGCCGCCCTTCAGCCCTTGCAGAATCGTTTCCCAAGGATTGGTCACCGGATTGGCTTCGAGTCCGATCCGTTTGGCGATCTCGTTGCCGATTTCCACGTCGAAGCCGGTCAATACGCCGTTTGTGTCCTTGTAGTTAAGTGGTTTGATGAGGCCGCTCATGGCAAAAGTCAGTTTACCTTCATGGACGAGTTTGAGTTTTGCTTCAGAAGCAGGTTGGGCTGGTGTAGTGGAGGGAGTAGTAGATGGATTGTTGGAAGCGCTTGCATTTGATTGTACAGCCGGTGGTGTTGCATTTGACCCGCAGCCTCCTAATATGGAGAGCACGAGCGAGCTTACCAAAAGAGCTGCAGGAAACAAACTTTTCTTCCTCATACGAGATTTCCCCCTAATGGATATGGTGTGCAATACGTTTTGCTGACCAAGCTGGGAAACGAAAAAGTGTGCTGCCTCTATATGAAAAGGGAGAGGGCGTACGTGCCGCCCTGTCCCTCAAGGAACTAATTCTGTGCCGTCTTTTTCAAATAAGCTCTCCAAGTGATGCACCATTGATCAGGATCATCGAGTACGGACTCTTGGACACGGTGACCTGTGCTGTTGTGCGGCGCTGTTTTGACGATTTCAGGATTTTCATAGGCTTCCTGTGAAATATGTGTCAGTGCTGCGATATATTCGTCGAGCTCGGCCATGGAATACGACTCGGTCGGCTCCAATGTGAACGGCTCCGGTACGACATAAGGATGGTGGCTGGTCCAGTAGTGGTGGGCAAAGTCAACCATGCGGCGTTGCACATCGTACGTTGTGACGCCCGTGTCTTCTTTTAGCTGCTGCCAGCTATAGCGAACCTGCTCGAGACGGCGTCCTTGGATATAAGGCGCACTGGCACCGCGAATTTGCAGGATTTTGTGATAGAGATAGTTGTTGTTCAGGCAAGCAATTTCAGCAACTTCCTTCAAGCCGTCAGCGCCTAGTGCACGAATCCAAGCGTAGGAGCGCAGGACAGCAGGTGGTACGCCGTAAAAGCTGCGGACTTTACCGATGCTGTTTTTCAAGTCGCGCTTGTAGAAATAACGTTCTCCGTCGAAGTCAACGATCGGTCCTGGCAGGAATTGTTCCAGCTCGGCAGTGACACCGATGGCACCTGTCGCAGGGCCGCCGCAAGCATGTGGGACGGAGAAAGTCTTGTGCAGGTTGAAGAAGCACATGTCAAAGCCTGCTTCCCGCGCGCGAGTGATGCCGAGCAAGCCATTGGCGTTCGCTTGGTCGTAGCAGCACAGTCCGCCTGCGGCGTGGACGACGTCTGTGAACTCCTTGATGCGGGAGTTGTAGATGCCTGTATCCTCAGGATTCGCTACGGCAAAAGCAGCCGTACGCTCTGACACGAGTCCCTTCAATGCTTCCAGATCAGGGTAACCATTCTCGTCCGCAGGTACATAAATGATCTTGAAGCCTTTTACAGCGGCTGTCGCTGCTTGGGACGGGTGGGAGAAATGGGTAGTGATAAACTCGTTGCGTTGTTCGCCTTCGCCGCGTGATTCGTGGTATTTGCGCACGATGGAGGCTTGGGTAAACAACGCCTGCGTGCCGCTACCCGGCTGGAACGAGAATTTGTCCATTCCCGAAATCTCACGCAAGTACAAATCGAGCTGATACGTCATCTCCAGCATCCCTTGGACAGTGGACTCGTCTTGAAGCGGATGCAGCTCAGCCATTTTCGGCGAGCGGACGAAGCGTTCATTGATTTTCGGGGAGTATTTCATCGTGCAGGTGCCTTGCCCGATCTCTACGTTGAAATCCGACCCAAGAACCTCCTGTGAAATACGGGAGTAATGGCGGATCACGCGGTACTGACTGATCTCAGGCAGATTCGGCCGTTTTTTCCGGCGCAGGCTGTCTGGCAGCTGGGAGATACCATCGCCTACAGCATCAACGATTTGTTGTTCGACTGGCGGTACCTCGACGCCGCGCTCGCCGGGCTGGCTTAGTTCGAAAATGACAGGCTCATCCCATTTCGCTTGATGGAAGCGGCGTACCTTATGGTCTCTCGGAATCCGTTTCATTTTATCGATCGTTCCTTCGGATGCTTTCATTGTCGGTTTCCTCCTTTTACAAGATGCTCTTAATTGCGGCGACGAGTGTATCAATATCTTCCTGGGTATGAACCTCAGTAACGCAGTAGAGTGCGCATTGGCCCAGCTCAGGGTAGTGTTCAGTCAAATCAACACCGCCAAAAATTCCTTTAGCGAGAAGCGCGGCGTTTATCTCTTTGACGGTTTTGCCTGTTTGCGAAAAGTCGATCACGAACTCCTTGAAGAATGGAGCTGCGAATTTTACTTCTACGCCAGCAATAGAGGAGAGCTGCTTGGCTGCGTATTGAGAGCGTTGCATGATCCCTTGGCCGACTTCCTCCATGCCCACAGGTCCCATTGTCGCCAAGTACACGCCTGCGGTAATGCCCCACAGTGCCGTTTGCGTTCCGACGGACTCTTTGCCTTTTTCGCGTTTGGCAAAAGAGGTGCGGTCATAAGCCACGTCTCCGAAGCCGTATTCGCCTTCGACTTCTGTCGGTGCGATCCCGAACAGGCGAGACGGATATTCCATGACGTAGGTTGGATCGTCATGGGTCGCGATAAAGCCGGATTGCCCCCCGCCGTAATGCATGTGCACACCAAGCGGCTGCAAATCTCCGCAAACGATGTCCGCGCCGTAATTCGCCGGGGATTCCATGACGCCGAGAGAGATGGGATCGACACCGACTACGCAAATGGCACCGGCAGCATGGGCCAAGTCCGCGATCATCTGTCCATTTACTTCTACGGAGCCGAGGAAGGTCGGGTTTTCGAAATAAACAGCTGCTGTATCTACACCGAGCTTTGCTTTTAAATCATGGAGGTCAAGCCCGCCTGTTTCGTTCTCAAAATCGATCAAGGTGACGGTAAGATCAGGAGACGTATAGTTTTTGATGATCAAGAGCCTGTCGGGATGGATATTTTTTGATACCAAGAGCTCCGTGCGGTTCGTAATACGGGCAGCCATGCGCAGAGCAGTAGAGGCCGCTTGTGCCCAGTCAAAGGTCGGGACGTTCACGACATCCATATCGACCAGCTCAGCGACGAGGCTTTGGTACTCGAACAACGCCTGAAAGCGCCCCTTGTCTTCGTACGGCTCTCCAGCGTACGCTGTCACAAACTCCGCGCGAGAGTTGATCTCATCACAGACAGCCGGAATGAAATGCGGCCAGCAGCCTGCGCCGAGGAAGCTGATATTCTCTTTCGTGGTTTGGTTTTTATTCATCAGCTTGTTGACGTGGCGCTCCAGCTCGTATTCGGTCAATGCTTTCGGGATGTTCATTTTGTCTTTTAGACGCAGCTCCCCGGGAATATCCGCATAGATATCCTCAATGCTGGCAAAGCCGATTTCGGCGAGCATTTTCTCTTTGACTTCAGGTGCGGAATTCGGAATGTACGGGTGGGCATAACGCTGTACGCTCATCTTTTTGCTCCTCCATCTCTTCGTAGGAATATTCAGTCAGGTATGCCGGAAAAATTAAGCCAGACCGCCGCCGTCGACGACCAGTACGGAACCAGTCACCCATGATGACAGGTCGCTGGCAAAGAACAGGACAGCATTGGCAATATCTTGCGGAGAACCGAGACGCTCCAGTGGGCGCCCTTGGGCAGAGGAGACGAGGAATGCTCCTTCTTCTTTTTCCAGCTGGCGCGCTTCTTCACGCAAGAGTGGTGTGTCAGTATCGCCGGGAGACACGCAATTCACACGGATGTTCTCCGGACCGTGGTCAATCGCCATCGCACGCGTCAGATTGACGACGCCTGCTTTTGCCGCGCAGTAGGCAGCAGCCTTGTCGCCACCCTTGATGCCCCAGCCAGAGCCTGTGTTAATGATGCTGCCTCCACCTGTTTTCGCCATGACAGGAATGACGAATTTGGAGAGGTTGTAAGCACCCTTCAAGGAGACATCGACAACCAGGTCCCAGTCGTCCTCTTCCAGCTCGACGACCGTCTTTCTTCTGATCACGCCTGCGTTGTTGAACAAAATATCGATGCGACCGTAGGCCTCCTCGATCGCTTGGGTTACTTCACGACAATTCTGTTGGGAAACTACATTGCATGTAAAATAACGGGCCGATCCGCCCTCTGCTACAATTTCTTGTGCTGCCTTTTCTCCGAGCTCTTCGTTGATATCAAGCAGCATGACATTTACACCGAATTGAGCCAGTCGTTTCGCTGTCGCAAGTCCGATACCGGAAGCAGCACCTGTCACCAAGGCTACCTTTCCTTGCAAATGGAATACTTCGTTCGTGTTTACCATGGTTGATCACTCCCCCTAGATGAAAAGTTTACATTGCAATCACTGTGCCAAGTGGAGAATGGCATTTTACAAATAGCGTACGCCCTTCTTTTGTACAGGGAAAGCGGTTTGAGTGACGTTCCGATGGTGGGCAAAGTCAATAACCGAATGACAAGACTGGCAAGATGTTGTCATTTTTGGCAAAAATCGATGGCAAACCATTTGTTCAATGTCAAAATATTTAATAAAATAGAAAACAAGGACAATAAGTAGGGAGGATACTCATGGTTTCGTTGGATCTGTGCAAACCAGCCATCGAAAAGGTCATTACAGGCATTTCAGACATATTGAACGTGGATGCTGCAGTGATTGACGAGCGCGGCCTATTGGTCGTGAGTACGGAGCGTTACCTGAAACAAAAAGGCGAAAATGTGCATGTGCCCTCCATCGAATTCGTGTTGGCAAAGGGACAGTATGTGGTAGACAAACCAGGCTCGATGGAGATGTGCATAGGATGCCGGTTTCTCGACAGCTGCCCCGCCAAAGTAGAGCTGCTCTCGTCGATTAAGGTGGCGAATCATGCGATCGGGGTCGTTTCCCTCACATCATTCACGAAGGAAGGACAAAACCGCCTGTCCAAGCATACCGAGAAATACAAGCACATCCTGACAGAAGTAAGCGAGATGATTACAGCGATTGTGCAGTCCCATGCGACGAGACAGCGCCAATCGTCAGATGATTCGCTGCTGCTGTTAGAGGGAGCGCTGGATACCGTAGCGGATGCGTATTTCACCTTTGACCGAGGTGGCCATGTCATTCATACGAACGCCAGCGCCCGCCGATTGCTATCCCAGCACGAGCTGCTGCCAGCGGAAGTTTCGCGGATGTTAATGCCTTCCTTGTCCGGTATGGCTACCCATTCCTTACCGATCGCGAACTGTCTCGTTGACAAGCTGGATGCTCCGACGGAGGCAACCCCGATTATCGTCAACAATCAGCTCATCGGCGGTGTGCTTCGCGTGCAGAGGGGATCGTTAACGGTTCCGCGGTTGATCGACAATCAAGCGAGCCGTTCGTCAGACAAAGGGGATAGTCTCGCACAAATTGTAGGGAATAGCCCTGCAATTAAGCAGGTCAAAGAAATGGCGATGAGAATCGGCAACAGCAGCTCCACCGTTCTGATTACCGGCGAAACAGGGACGGGCAAGGGGCATCTGGCAAAAGCGATTCACGAGGCAAGCACGCGCGCCTACTATCCGTTTGTCGCAATCAATTGTGCCAGCATTCCGGAAAATCTGTTCGAAAGCGAATTGTTCGGTTACGAGGACGGCGCTTTTACCGGAGCCAAAAAGGGAGGCAAGCCAGGTAGGTTCGAAATGGCCGAGGGAGGTACGCTTTTTCTGGACGAAATCGGCGATATGCCGCTGTCCTTGCAAGCAAAGCTACTGCGCGTCTTGCAGGAAAAGGTCGTGGAACGCATCGGCAGCACGCAGTCGTTTCCCATCAATGTACGAATCATAGCAGCAACCAACCAGAACCTGGAGGAGCTCGTGGAGCAAAAAGCATTTCGTGCCGACCTGTATTATCGCTTGAATGTCATCCCGATTCACGTTCCATCACTCGCAGAGCGAAAGGAGGACATCGAGCTCTTGGCCGTTTCTTTCATGGAAAAGTACGGGGAGCAAGCAGGGCGCACCTTCTTCGGGATAGCACGGGAGGCGATCAATCTGCTCACGCACTATCACTGGCCGGGTAATGTGCGGGAGCTGGAAAACGCCATCGAGTATGCCATGAACATGGAGCAAGACACGGTACTAACTGCCGACAGCTTGCCTCCGCGCCTTCGTGGTCGTGCACTTTCTCCAGTCGTACATACGCATGCAAGCTCAGATATCAAAACGAGAGTAGCAGATGTACAAGCGGATGCCATTCGCGCTTCTCTGCAAAAGCACGGCAGCGATTTGAAAGGAAAGCAGCGGGTAGCGGAAGAACTCGGTATCGGGCTCCGCACCTTGTATCGGAAGCTGAAGCTGCTCGGTATATAAGGAATTCGGGCTGGAGCCTGACGTATACTTGTGGGAGAACCTATGTGGGGGGAAGAAGCATGAGTGAGCTGAATGACTTATTTCGGAAAAGAATCGGCATGCCGGAAAATGAAACGATTACCTTCGATACATTGGATCGCCTCCTTGATCTGACAGCATTGGCGATTCCTTTTGAAAACTTTTGCATCATAGAAGAGCGAACCAGCGAAATCACAAGACAGTCTGTCGTGGAGAAGATACTGTTCAGAAACGAAGGAGGTCTTTGCTATGAACTCAATTCCATGCTTTATTTCTTCTTACTCGAAAATGGCTTTGACGCCAACCTGATTCGCGGAGTTGTTTACAAGCATGACGCCGGCGGGTATTACACCATTGGCAGAACCCATGCCACGATTTTGCTTACACACGAGGGGCAAACGTATTTGCTCGATACGGGCTTTGGTTCGAACCTGCCATTGAAGCCTGTTCCGTTAACAGGGGAGGCCGTCTCTTCGCGCAATGGTGAGTTTCGGATTAAAAAAGAGCAGACAGAATATGGCGATTATGTTCTTGAAATGAAGCTGAAGCACAAGGATACGGATTGGCGGATCGGCTATACGTTTGATTCGAGGAAGCTGGTGACAGATGTAGTGGAGTTAAACGAGATTCAGACGATTATTGCTCGGCATGAGCTGTCCCCCTTCAACAAGAGCCCTTTGCTCACGAAGCTTACGGAGAGAGGCAATGTTACTTTGACGAACAGTTCTTTTACACAGTGGATGGATGGCGTCATGTCGAAAGAGGAGATTGACGGCGAACGGTTTAAAAAGCTGGCGAAGCAGTATTTTGGGTTATAAGAAAAAAGCGGTAACGATTGCGAGAAAAGCTGTGAAAATAAGGACTTTGCTTGCTCGAGGAGGCAAACTCTTTGCTTCTTTCCCTTTGTACCAGCCGCTAAACTGAAATTTGTTTCGATAGAAAACAAGGATAAGAATTGTATTGGCAAACAATAAAAGGAAGAACGGTGCTCCTTCAAGTGTGATCATGAACAATCTGGACTCAACAAAAAACAGCAACGCTAATCCCGCAAACAAGATGATGACCACTCGCACCAATTCTAGTAGAAACGTAAAAATATACAACATAGCGTACCTCCGAATTCTACATTTCCTATCAAAACCCATCAGGCGTTTTTGTCCTGATGGGTTTATCATGAGGCTACTCTTGTGTTTCCCCATTCTCCAAAAGCTTCATCGGATCAACAGGAATGCCATTTTCGAGAACCTGAAAAGCAAGATGCGGCCCCGTGCTGCGCCCTGTACTTCCCAACAGACCAATAAGCTGGCCTTGTGTCACAGTAGCGCCAGCGGCGACCTCCAGCTTTTCCAAGTGGGAATAAACCGTTTGATACCCGCCTTCATGCTCTAGAATGACCTGGTTGCCTTTCCCCGTTTTTGTATCGTATTCAGCCTTGAGCACCGTACCACCTGCAGCTGCTTTTACCGGAGTGTTCAGGCTGTTGATTATGGAGAGGCTGATTTGATCAGTTGCGCTCCTCATTTCCCCTTCCGCTGGTACGGCGAAGGTGACCTCGTTCCCCAGCACTTTTTGTGCATCTGTCAACGTGAAGACGCCTAAAGCTAACACCACCACGCTACCAGATACTGTCCACGTATACGCCCGTTTTTTAAAGTGACGAATCATTTCAATTCTCCTCTTCACCTGTTTTTTGGAGCTGGAGAACCCGGCTGTGAAGCGCATCTGTTGGGGCCGGGCATATAACTCGAGCATTTTGATCATGGTGTATCCGTAGCGGGGTACCTCTGTCTCCTGCAAATAAGTCAAAGCCAAGGCATCACAAGCCATTTCCTGATCCTGACGCATGCGGGAAGCGGCGTACCATAACAGCGGGTTGAACCAGTTGAGGATCAGAAGCACGCTCATGACGCTGTTTACAGGAATATCTCGCCTTTTCCAATGCGCTAATTCATGCAAAAAGATGTGGCGCAGCTCGTGCTCATTGAGCTTGTCCAAGAGATTCGCCGGAAGCCAGATTTGCGGTCGCCAGATTCCCATCAAGGCAGGGCTTGTCATCTGATGACTCATGCGCAGGGGAATGGATTTGGTGATGCCCATCTGTTTTTGGCACTGAGAAAAGACGCGCAAAATGGCCTCATCCTGTACAGTCGCATCGTCTTTTACCTGAGAGAGCGATTGGTATGTACTGCGAATCATGGTGACAGCTAGAATTACGACACCGCCGATCCAGACGAGGGAAAGCATCCTGATCCATGAAAAGCTCGCTTCATTTGCTAGAGAGCCATCTGGGGGGAGGACAGCATTGTGCGGATTCAAAGAATCTGTAGCGAGACCAATCGTTTCCGTAGGCGGATGTGCTTCTGGCATGGTTGTCCAGGACGTAGTAGGCAGCCAGTTATACAAACTGATTGAGCTGTCTATCGACCAAGGAACTGCGAGCTTCCAGAAAAGCAGGAACCATACGGCATAGTGCCAGCGGATGGAGAAATGCTTTTTGCCGAGCTGCTGGCAGAGCAGGATCAGGATCACGAGAAGACTGGCCTCGATGGAGTTATACAGTGTCCACGTAAACGCTTGATTGAAGGTGAGTGCTAGCCATTGCCAATCCACCAGCTTATTTCTCCTTTTCGGAAAGGATTTTTTTTAGCTCGTCAATTTCTTGGGAGGAGAGCTTTTCTTCTTTTAAAAAGTGAACCAGCATGGGCTTTAAGGCCCCGCCGTACACGCGCTGTAAAAACGATTGGCGCTCTTGGCGCTTGCATTCTTCCTCAGTGAGCAAAGGAGAATAATAGTAGACGCGATTGACTTGTTCATAGGTGAGAATACCCTTTTGCAAGAGGCGGCTGAGCAAGGTTTTGATTGTTTTGTCTTTCCAAGTCTTGTTGTCTCGCAGGGCGTGGATGACATCGGCTGCTGTAGCGGGTGACTTGGCCCAGATGACCTTCATGATCTCCCACTCGGCATCCGAGATTCGCGGTTGCTCGTCCAAGCATGATCCCTCCTTCGATTACATTTGTAGTCGTTGGTTCTGATATAAAGATTACACTTGTAGTCGTTGATTGTCAACAAATAGAAAAACCTCTCTCCTGTACATAGAAAGAAGAGAGGGCGGATCGGTTACTGGCTGGTAAATCGGTATGCTTGATAGGGCAGAGAGCAAGGCTGACCACAAGCGAGTTCAAACGTTCCCTGCGACAAGTTCATGATGATAGAAAACACAGTGCTTGAGATCATCGGACGGCCCAGATCGGGTGGAAGGAGCTCACCATGCCTGCATATGCCGTCTGGACTGCCGCAGTGGTCCTGCATAATTTGTTTGATTGCATCGGCATCAATGTTCTCCCCATACTGAGCGAGCTGTTTGCTGGCTCTTCCCAATCTCAGATGAGTGTCAGGAGACATAATACGTGCTGTATCCTCAATCATGAGCATGCGTGGACTGATGAAATGGTTAGAATGCGCCACCCAGCCATCTGTCGGATAGATAACATCGTAGTTGGTCGGGGTCGTCTCGACGTTGAGCGCTTCCCCCTCCTTATGGGCGATCAAGTAATTGGCGGAGGTGCCGCGTGGTAATCGAGCTACCTGACCTACTGCCTGTGGAAGTGTGCGGCTGTTGAGGATTCCGCGCAGGACGACGTGAATCGGTACGCCCATGCCGCGCTCCGATGTTCCGAGGAAGTTCAGGCAGACGCCTATCCCTTCGCTGTTCATGCCGATTTTTCCCACAATTCCGGCCTCTGTGACCATCAGAATGGTGGGTCGAGGAGCTTGATTGATTTCCAAAATGATCAGTCCCGGCTTGACCTTATTGTTCCAGTCCCAGTTTTGGCCGAGCAGCATCTCCTGATTTTTCGTAATTTCAGGGACAGCCGCCATCGTGGTGCAACCGTCTGATGGAACGTGGCTACCCGCGAGGTTGGTGATGATTTCGCTGCGAGCATTCAAGACGATCAAGTCGAGTAGATCTTGTCCTGAGCCTTCACTCATGCCTTTGATTTCCTCCAAAATCTCGGCATCATAGCGCTCGATCCAGGAAATGTACTGGACAGCGTGTGCCCTGGCCGAAGCCCATTTTACTTGGGCCATTTCCCAAAATAAGGTTTTGTAGGTTTCGATGTTGTGCACGATCTGCTGTTTGGCCAATTCGCCTACTTGTTTACCGCGCTCAAATGCAGATCCGCTTACATAAAAATAAGGAAATGACATGTTGAAAACCTCCAAATTGTTCAAAATGGTTTAAGCCTGCTGAGTTGGGACTTTGGCTTTTTGATCCGCACTTTTAGCTGTCAGCATGCTGACAAGGAAAGCGACCAACACGTTTACGAAGAGGGCGATAAACCCGGTGTTAAAGTCCTTAACGACTTGCGGTAAATCGGGAAACAGCGTACCAATTGTCGTCTTGGAGAGAGTTAAATAGGCAACGGTAATGACTCCGACGAGAATTCCCCAGCTCGCTCCGTATTTGTTGATCCGATTATTCGGCATAAGGCTCAGTAAGAGCGACGGGAACAGCTGCGTTATCAGACTAAAAGACATCAATAGTAAAGCGTACAATGCATTTCCGCCATTCATGACAAAGTAGAGCGAAATGAACGCGATGACAGGAACGGTTACTTTGGCAACTTTGGCTACATGCCCTTCGTCTTTGGTTTTGGTCAAAGGCTTGTAGATGTTTGTCGCGAACAATGTCCCGATGGTAAGCAAAATGACGGACGTGGGTACCAGCGCGGTCAATACCCCTACCCCGCCAATAATTCCAATGAACCAAGGGTCAAAAGTCTGGAGGGAAAGGCGTAACAAGGCCAAGTCTCCGTCGGCTCCCTTCAATCCGGGAACCTGTAAAATGGCTGTATAGCCGACAAAGAAGACGAATAGCAGCAACAAGGTATAAAGCGGCATGAAAATCGTATTGCGGCGGAAAACCTTCTCGCTTTTTGCTGACAAAGCCGCTGCAAACAAACCTGGCTGCATGTAAAAGCCGAATGCTGTCAACAACACAGTGGAAATGACCCAGCTGACGCTTTGTCCCTGTTCAGGGAGGGTCAAGTGATCCGGTTTGGCTGCTTGTACAGCATCAAACATCGGCTGTAATCCGCCGAAGTAATGATAGGGCAAGTACAAGCCAAGAAACACCACGACCAGCACGATGGAAATATCTTTGATTGCCGCAGTCCATGCCGCTCCGTGAATTCCCGAGATCATGACATACACAGTCACGGCGATTGTCCCGATCCACACAGCGAGCGTGGGCGATATCATCCCATAGGAGGTTTCCGATACGATGATCCCAAGTCCTTTCAATTGCAGGACGACTACCGGCACAGAAGCGATAATCCCGACGACTGAAACCAGCACGCCGAGAGTCGGGCTCTGATATTTACTGCGAAAAAAATCAGAGATGGAGACGATTCCATGCTCTTTGGCATACCGCCATACAGGAGGTAAGAGATAATAAGAAAAAACATAGGCCAGTGTCATGTACGCCAGAACGTAGTAGGCCGGTGAGCCGACCTGATAAATCATTCCGCTTCCGCCTAAAAAGGTGAAGGTCGTAAAGAATTCACCCGCGAGCAACAGGAAAACGAAAACGGTTCCAAAACCGCGTCCGCCAACTGACCACTGTTCCAGACTCATCTTTTTCCCCCGGCTGGAGCGAATGGCAAGCAGAATAGCCGCCAGCAAAAAGGCGAAGGTAATCAGGACGGAGATGTTCATGGATGCTCCCCCTCTCGATTGGCAGGATCGATAGCATTAATGATTGCCATCACTACGGAAGTCAGAACGACCCACAGGACGATCCAAAAAAGCAGAAAAGGCATTCCCAGCACATAGGGAGTCACCTTGTTAGCAAAAGGAAGTCCTCCAAGCATCCCGATAAAGGGAATCATCCCCCATACATGAATCCATTTCATGATCAACGCTCCTTTCTCTGCTACCTGTTAAAAGCAAAAACAATGCCAACGTCAAAAATGGCGCTGAAATGGCACCATCCACGTTGGCATCGATCAAAAGCGATTCATAAATAAATCACTATGTATCATCGTTGATCCATTTTTGGATCACTTTTGTATTTTTCGTCATACTGTTTCATTTTTCGTACAAATGTGGGCTGGCTCATTTGCAGGGCTTTGGCTGCTTTGCGTGTAGATTTATGCAAGGCCAGCGCGCGTTTCATCCCTTGAAATTCAAACAGTTCGACTTCTTCTTGAAAGGTTTTGGGAATGATTTTTCCCAGATTTCCAAACATCTCTCTTGGCATATGGTCAGGTCGGATTTCACCGTTGGCACAGGAGATCGCCATGCGTTCCATGACGTTGATCAGCTCTCTGATGTTGCCAGGCCAATCATACTGATACAGCAATTGGGTGGCTTCCCGGGTGATTTGAATTTGGATCGCATTCTTTTCTTGGTAACGCTGTAAAAAGTGTTCGATAAAAAAAGGAATTTCTTCTTTTCGCTCTCGTAGGGGAGGAATGAGGATGGGATACACTTGAAGGCGATAGTACAAATCTTTGCGAAATTCTTTCTGCGCCAGCATCTCTTCCAGGTCTTGATTCGTAGCAGCGATAATCCGTACATCCGAACGAATGGTCTTGACTCCACCGACGCGACGGAATTCCTGTTCTTCGAGAGCCCGTAACAATTTTACCTGCAGATCAAGAGGCATGTCGCCGATCTCGTCCAAAAACAGGGTTCCCCTGTCGGCCATTTCAAAATAGCCGGGCTTTCCTTCTTTGCTCGCTCCCGTGAATGCACCTGATTCATATCCAAAGAACTCACTTTCCATCAAGGAAGCAGGGATGGCTCCACAGTTTACTTTGATAAACGCCCCTTTTGACCGTTTGCTCTTGCTGTGAATGTATTTGGCGATCACTTCCTTGCCTACGCCGGATTCACCGCGAAGCATGACCGGAGAATCAACAGAAGCTACTTTGTCGGCGGCATCCCTGACAGCAAGCATCACTTTGCTGTGCGCAACGAATTCGTTCTTGTGAACCTGCTGTCTGAGAGTTTCGATTTGTTCCAGATAATTCTGATTCATTTGCCTGGCACGGCTCAGATGCTGCTTTAGCTCATTCAACTCCGTCATATCACGCACGCAGTTCACTACATACTCGATTTCATTTTGCTCGTTAAACATGGGCATTCCGGTCGTCATGTATTCCTTGTGCCCATTGTCCATAGGTGCTCGTTGGATGATCGTCACAGGGCGCTTCTCTTCCAATACCCGGATTGTACTTGATTCATTTGAATGGAGTTTAATCCCGACGGTAGTGCGTATGTCATTTCCGACGAGCTCTTCGGCCGTTTTTCCGGTCATACGCTGGTAGGCGGAATTTGCCTTTACGATGATTCCGTCACGGTCTGTGATGATGACTCCGTCGAAGAACAGCTCCAAGAAACTGTCCAGACCCTCTGGCGCAAACATGCGGATACCCCTCCCGATTTCAACTAAGTGCCATTAGTATAGCACAGCTATAATCTAGGTCTGCTGGTGAGAGATGATAGAATGAGCATAGGATGCGGTCATAACCGAAGGAGGCTGAGAAAAACCATGAATTTGACCGAGCAATTTGGCAATATGGATATTTACTTGTTTGATCAACTGTTAAAGGGACGGGTTACGCCAGACATGCAGATTCTTGATGCGGGCTGTGGATCGGGGCGGAATCTGGTTTACTTTTTGCGCAATGGCTACACGGTGTATGCGGTCGACCAATCGGAAAAGGCCATCGAAACCGTCCAGAGGGTGGCGCAAGAACTGGCGGCGGACTGGTCAACTGAGCGTGCTCGCGTAGAACCGATTGAGAATCTGAGCTTTGAAAACGAGAGCTTTGACTTCATCATCAGTAATGCCGTTTTGCATTTTGCCGAAAACGAAGAGCATTTTCATCAGATGCTGGAAGAGCTGTGGCGGGTACTGAAGCCGGGCGGTATCCTCTTCATGCGTCTTGCTTCCTCGATTGGGATGGAGGGTGCTGTACAGCCACTGGGGAATGAGCGATATTTGTTGCCGGACGGAAGCACCCGTTTTCTCGTAAATGAACGGACGATGATGGGCATGACGGATAAACTGCAAGGCGTGTTCCTGGAGCCAATCAAAACGGTGAATGTAGCCGGGCAGCGTTGCATGAGTACGTGGGTAATCAAAAAGAATGCCTAAGCATAAAAGGCCGCCTTCCTGTAGGAGAGGCGGCGTCTTTTTTCTCACTCAAAAATCACGCCCACATCTACTTTCACACCCGCAGTCGACAAAAACACAGTAGATGTCTCCGTCTGTGTTGTCGTTGTTCTTGCTGTTTTCTATAATGAAAAAAGAGAAAAGATCGGACACCACGGCGTGTGAGAGGCGGCGAAGAGATGAAGAGAGAAGAGAGCACGGAAAAGTGGATGAGCCGCGTATTAGAGGCCATTATAGAAACATCGCGCGATCATTTATTAATCACGGACCCTGAGGGCTACATCCGGCTGGTCGGCGATTCGTCCTATGAAATGTACGGCATCGGGAAGGAAGAGCTCTTGGGCAAAAACGTCATCGAGCTGGAAAAAAGGAAGGTCTTTTCTCCATCTGTCACGCGAAAAGTCATGGATGCCAAGACGCCGCAGACAATCATGCAGGAAATACCCGGCGGCCGAAAGCTGATGGTGACGGCGTTTCCCGTCTGGAACGAGGATGGCAGCATGCATTCGATCATCAGCTATTCACATGACCTGACAGAGATTATGGAATTGAAACGACGCTACGAAGGTCTGACAGAACAGCTCAAGCAGTTTGAATCTGAGATTGAGGAGCTGCGCGAAAAGAATCAGGAGGGCTTCGTGGCAGTCAGCCAACCGATGCAAGCGATTGATCGCCTCATCAAAAAAGTCGCTGTCGTCGATTCGACTGTCTTGATTCTCGGGGAATCCGGTGTAGGGAAGAACGTGATCGCCAAAGAAATTCACCGCAATAGCCGCCGTTCGGGCGGACAATTCGTGGAGATCAACTGTGGCTCGATTCCGGAGGGCTTGCTCGAGTCCGAGCTGTTTGGCTATGAGGCTGGATCGTTTACAGGAGCAGCGAAGCACGGCAAGCAAGGGATTATCGAGATGGCGGATCAGGGGACACTCCTGTTGGACGAGCTCGGGGAGCTGCCGCTGACCTTGCAGGCCAAGCTGTTGAAGGTCATTCAGGAAAAACGCCTGCAGCGCGTCGGAAGCACACATTACCGGGACGTTGATTTTCGCCTGATCGCGGCCACCAATCGTGATTTGGAGAAGATGGTGAAGGAAGGAAAGTTCCGGCAGGATTTGTATTTTCGCCTCAATGTTGTCCCGATCCACGTCCCGCCGTTACGAAATCGGCCTGAGGATATAGCGGCTCTCCTGAAGCGCGTCGTGCGCTCGCTCAATGAACGCTACGGAATGGACAAGCGTCTGGACGCGGCCGTGACTCATGCCTTGATGCAGTACGAGTGGCCCGGCAATGTGCGCGAGCTGGAGAACGTCTTGGAGAGAATGGTCGTCACAGCGGACGAGGATATGATCACGCCGCAGTATCTGCCCTCAGAAATCAGAATAGCAGGTGAAGAGCAGGCAGCGATGGTGCCCAGCATAGCCATATCCCAAATGTCGCTTCGGGATGCTTTGGAGCAGGTAGAGGAAAAATGGCTGCGCTATGCATCCGAGCATTATCGGACCACGGGGGAAATCGCGGAGTTTCTCGGCATTAGCCAGCCTTCTGTCGTGCGGAAGCTGCAAAAATATCGCATACGTTCGAAGTAATTCAAAAATGAATAGTTTATTCAAAAATGAATCAAACGTTCCGGTGGCTTTGATTCATTTTTGAATAATTAAGAGTGGCGCAAACGCTTAAAAGCGCGAATTCATCAAGCTCCGAAGTTTGGCATAGGTATTGCTACATATCGTGGTTGAGTTCACAAAGCAACCAAACCAATACCATCTCGAACAAGGAGAGGAAACGATATGTCCAAACAACGTCAATTTGTCAATGTAGCTGCTGGTGTACCAGGTCCAAAGGGAGCGGCTCTGATTGAAAAAAGAAAGCAGTTTGTTCCAAAAGGTGTCGGCAACAACACCCCTGTTTTTGTAGAGTCAGCATCTGGGGCTTTGGTTACGGACGTAGATGGCAATACGTACATCGATTTTGCCGGAGCCATCGGCACATTGAATGCAGGACATTGCCCGCCAGAAGTAGTTGAGGCACTAAAAGCGCAGCTGGACAAATATATCCATCCTTGCTTCCATGTAGGCATGTATGAGCCATATGTGGCTTTGGCTGAGAAGCTGACGCAAATCACACCAGGCAGCTTTGAGAAGAAGACGATGCTCGCGAACAGCGGGGCAGAAGCAGTAGAGAACGCGGTAAAAATCGCCCGCAAATACACAGGACGCCCAGGGATCATTTCCTTTAGCCGCGGCTTCCATGGTCGTACGCTTCTCGGCATGTCGCTGACTTCGAAAGTGAAGCCGTACAAATTCCAGATGGGTCCATTCGCTCCAGCTACGTATAAAGCACAGTTCCCATACCCGCTGAACAAGCCAGAATCCATGACAGATGATGAGTACGCGCAATTTTGCGTGCGTCAGTTCGAGGACTTCCTCTTGACTGAGGTCGCACCGGAAGAAGTGGCTGCCGTTATTATGGAGCCGATCCAGGGTGAAGGCGGCTTTATCGTTCCACCTGTATCCTTCGTCCAAGGTGTCTACAACATTTGTAAAAAGCACCAAATCCTATTCATTTCCGATGAGATTCAAACAGGCTTCGGACGTACAGGCACCATGTTTGCCTCTACCCAATTCGGTATCGAGCCAGATCTCATTACCATGTCAAAATCAATTGCAGCAGGCTTGCCAATCTCTGCTGTTACGGGCCGCGCAGAAATCATGGACGCACCAAACCCGGGGGAGATCGGCGGTACCTATGGAGGAAGCCCTCTTGGATGCGTAGCGGCATTGGCGGTCATTGAGAAAATGGAGCGGGAAGACCTGTCTGGCCGTGCACAGGTAATCGGGGACAAGATCAAGGCGCATTTCCACGCGTTGCAAAAAGATTTCCCAGTGATCGCAGAGGTGCGCGGGCTGGGTGCGATGTGCGCTGTAGAATTTATCGATCCAACAACAAAACAGCCAGCGAAGGAGCTCGTTGCCGGCTTGACCAAAGGCTGCTACGAGTCCGGTGTCATCATGCTTTCTGCGGGCGTCCACAGCAATGTGCTGCGCTTCCTGTCTCCACTGGTCATTACAGATGAGCAGCTGGAAGAAGCGCTGGATATTATGACGGATGTTCTGAAGAGCCAATACGTGACGAACTAAAACGACCGAGGGAGGTACTTATCACTTATGAAGAAGCATCTCTACATCAACGGACAATGGAAAGAAGCAAAAGAATACGTACCACTCTACTCCCCGTATTCTGGCGAGCTGCTGGGCGAAATCGCGCAGGCAGACGATCAGGACGTCGACGAGGCAATCAAGGCGGCAAAAGCAGCGGCAAAAGGCATGGCGAAAATGCCAGCCAGTCAGCGTGCCTTGATTCTGGAGCGTGCAGTCGCGATTATGGAAGCACGCAAGGAGGAGCTGGCGGTCATCCTCGCACAGGAAGCCGCCAAGCCATTGCGCACAGGTCGTGTAGAAATTGCCCGGACGATCCAGACTTACAAGTTCGCAGCAGAAGAAGCGAAGCGTATCCATGGGGAGACTGTACCACTCGATGCAGCACCGGGTGGTGAAGGACGTCTTGCTTTTACGGTGCGCAAGCCAATCGGCGTAGTCGGTGCGATCACTCCTTTTAACTTTCCGTTCAATCTCGTGGCACACAAGGTAGGTCCGGCGATTGCAGCAGGGAATACGGTCGTGCTGAAGCCAGCCAGTCAGACCCCGCTTAGCTCTCTCATTCTTGCCGATATTTTCGCGGAGGCAGGCTTGCCAGCTGGAGCGCTCAATATTTTGCCTGGAAAAGGTGCAGTCGTAGGCGAAAAGCTGGTGAGTGACAGCCGAATTGCTGCGATTACCTTTACAGGTAGCCCTGCGGTTGGTATTGCGATGAAAAACAAAGCGGGACTCAAGCGCGTCACCTTGGAGCTCGGCTCTAACTCTGCGGTGATCATCGACCACAACGTAGAAATCACGCAAGCGCTGATTGATCGCTGCGTGACAGGTGCTTTCTCCTTTAGTGGTCAAGTGTGCATCTCTCTGCAGCGTGTCTATATTCACCAGAGCAAGTATGAAGAGTTCCTGGAGAAGTTCAAAGCAGGCACAGAAAAGCTCGTGCTGGGTGATCCGTTGAAGGAGGAGACAGATATGTCCTCCCTGATCTCAGCCAAGGATCATGAGCGGATGGGTGCATGGGTACAGGAAGCAGTAGAAGCGGGGGCGCATGTGGTCACTGGAGGGAAGCCTGTCAGTGAGAACCTCTTTGCTCCTACGATCCTGACAAATGTAGGCGCGCATGTCGCCGTCTCTTGCCAGGAGGTATTCGGCCCAATTGTGGTCGTCACGCCGTTTGAGACGATGGATGAAGCGATTGAGGCTGTAAATGACTCCCGCTTCGGATTGCAGGCAGGCATTTATACGAGTGACATTCACGCGGCAATGCGTGCAGCTGAAGAGCTGGAAGTCGGTGGCGTGATGATCAACGACATTCCGACTTTCCGCGTGGACAACATGCCGTATGGCGGAGTAAAAGACAGCGGCTTTGGCCGTGAAGGCATCAAGTATGCCGTCGAGGAACTGACCGAACTGAAACTAATCGCGATCAAGCTATAGCAGGTGTAAGACGAGTCCGATGTGGCTCGTCTTTTTTAGTCACCCGCTATTTATTCCGAAGCTGGGGCGGTTCCCAGAGGCACTTGGACTGGAAATTTGCTTCAAGGTAAAAATGAATATGGAAAAGCATGATGGTTATCACTGTGGGGACAATTCATCCGGGATTTGCTAGAATGTTTTTCGATAATGATGTAACTTTGTACCAGAGATGAACGTTATAATGCTAGAAGCGGTAGTCTGCCCATATACAGGGCGGCTGTTACATATTGATTTTGGACATTATTCATAGGAGCGTGGAATTTTTGAGTCTCTGGGAAGCTTTTGTCGCGATTATGCTGGGGCTGGTCGAGGGATTGACTGAGTTTGCCCCAGTTTCCTCTACGGGTCACATGATCATTGTGGATGATTTTTTGTTCCAAACGAAAGAGATGTTTTCACCAGAAGTGGCGAACACCTTCAAGATTGTCATCCAGCTCGGCTCGATTTTGGCTGTTGTCGTTTTGATGTGGGATCGCTTCATGAGCTTGCTAGGCCTACATAAGCTGTCTGGCAAGAAGAGTGAGATTCCGGCAGGACCACGACTGAATTTGGTTACGGTCATTGTCGGTCTGATTCCAGCGGGGATTCTGGGTGTTCTATTTGACGACTACATTGATGAGTATTTGTTCTCTACAAAGACCGTGGTAATCGGTCTGGTGCTGGGCGCTCTGCTCATGCTGGCTGCGGATTGGTTCCGACCAAAGCGTGCCAAGATCGAATCGGTTGACCAAATTACGTACAAGCATGCGTTGCTGGTCGGGCTCATTCAATGCTTCTCCTTGTGGCCAGGCTTTTCCCGTTCGGGTTCCACGATCTCTGGGGGCGTGCTGTTGGGCATGAGCCATCGGGCGGCGGCAGATTTCACGTTTATTATGGCTGTGCCGATCATGGCGGGCGCGAGCTTTTTGTCGCTCGTGAAGCGTTGGGATGCCATTACGATGGATACGATTCCATTTTTCGTCGTCGGTTTTATTAGTGCTTTTGTGTTCGCACTCCTGTCGATCCGTTTCTTCCTGAAGCTGATTAATCGCATCAAGCTGACACCTTTTGCGATTTATCGTTTGGTGCTGGCAGCAGTTATTTACTTTGTGTTTATGTAAAATCCATATGAGTAGGACACAAAAAAGTAGCCGGTTTCGCTTTATAGCGTGAACCGGCTTTTTTAAGCAAATGAAAGGTTATTTTTGCTTTTCGTATTTCCACGATCCATTGTCATATTTGAGCTTGAAAATGAGCATCTCGCCATCTTCTCGAATAAACGAGAAAGAGCCTTCTTTTAAAGTTTCATCCAAAAGAATAGCAGGAATGGTATCCCCTACTTTGGCATATTTCTGCATGATTTCGTCCTGAATTTCAATGAATGAACCGCCTACGTCCTCCACAAATTCTTTGTCCATTTTTTCTATCAGTGGCGTGCTATTTGTAAATTCATTAAAAAGCCATTTCTTGCCTGTCTTATCCGTAACAGTTTTCATATTTTCTAAATCTTTCGCTTCTGCTTCGATTCCCAATGAATGGAGTACCTTTAGGTGATTCCCTTTTATATATTGATCTATATCTTCATTTGCATATAGATTGCTGCCAGCGAAAACAGCGCCAGCTAAAACAAGGACGAGAATAAATGCCCTTCTTTTCTTCATATGACCATTCCCTCCTACGAATTTTTATATAGGCAACACAGCTTCGGAAGTCCAGAAACTCATGTTAATCACTCGCTCTTTGCTCGCTCGGTTTTTCAATAATAATTCCGTTTAATGTAAGAGTGACAGGATTCGCAATCGTATCTCCAACAGGGCATGTCTGTTCCAAAAAATGCACAAAAGACTCAACTTGCTCTCTAGGAGAATCGGATTTGATATGAAAGGTGTATCGGATTTCAGAATACCCGCGTCGAACATCTGATTTGTTCATGAAGCCATCTGTATCGAGATCGCCTTCGACTTCCACCCAAAAATCGTCGAGTTGAACGTTAAACTTCCTGGCATATACTCTAGCAACAATAGATTGGCAAGCACCTAATGCGGAGAGCACCAGTTCAACCGGGTTCATCCCAGTATCCGTTCCTCCCAAGCTTTTCGGTTCATCGATGGTTATCTCGAAATTTCTGGAACTGGCCTTCACAACCATTCCCTTCTGTAGATGTGCAGTTGCTTTGAATGTTTCAACAGGCATGATGCACACTCCCCTCTGAATAATCAATACAAGTAAACTTTACCATAGTTTTCCAATTGAAAAAGGGGCTGTCTCAAAAGTCGATTCCCGACTTAGAGACGCCCCTTATAAATGATATGTTTTTGATTTTTGAGTGTTGAAAATTTACGCTATTTGGACACGCGATTCTTTTATTTCAAGAGATAAACGGCTCGCGTGGTGATAAATCCTTTTACTTCTTCGCTTGGGTCCAGCTTTTGCTCAACGAACGGAATGCCCGCTTCTTGCAAACGTACTTTCACCGCATTGAAATGATGGAAGTCTACGACCAGCGTTTTGTTGCTTGCCTTGATCTCTTGCAGCTGCTTTTTGACGAAAGCATTGGCGCCTGACTGTCCAATGATATGAGAAGCATTTACCAGCATCATATTGACGAGTAAAATGACGACTAAGGCTCTGCCCGCATGGCGTAAAAAGCCTTTCTGGACATCCCAGACTGCCAGTGCAAGCAAGAGCGGAATCAACCAAAGCTGTGGAACATAGCGCGCCCACCAGCTTTCCGGATTAATGAGCACTGTCACGAAGAGCGCCAGACTGATCCATAAAAAAGGTGCCGCTTTTTTTCGATGGGTCCCAACAAGCAAGGCCACGAGAATCAGGCATGTGATAATCACAGCCCCTCCGAAAAGCGGTCCGAATCCAGCTATCCGTACGTCAGGAGAGTAGAACACCGCGAGCTCTTTTAAGGTGACTGTAAATGGCACTTTCCATGTAGGGCTATTGGGTGTTGCAATGTTCTCCGATTTGGAGAATAAGGATATAGCCAAATTTTCAATGCTCGTATTGTCCATGAAGCCATGCGGGCTGTTCGAGGTCATGATATCAACGGCACCTTCACCCGCCAGCGGATAAAAAGGATGCCCCTTTGAGAGCGTATTGGTGACATACGGATTGTACCCGACAACGCCTACTGTGATAACGAGACTGATCGAAAGCCACACGAGCATGCTTTTGATGTGCTGACGGCGATCGTAGAAAAAGAAGAGTACGAGAATAGCCAAGCCGAGCAATCCGGCGTACCCCAATGCCGTGAATTTGATTTGAGCCAGCAGCATGAGTGCTGAGCATAGCGCCAACAGCGTCCAGACATGGTAGCGCTTGTACAGCAGATAGCCGAGAGTGCAGATGATGAGGACGAGTGAGCCAAGCTGTCCGTCAATATAGAAAGACGTCGATTGCATGATGACCGCGGGATTGAACGCCGCGAGCAGCGCGAAGGCAATCGCAGCCCCTTTTTTCTCAGGGAAAGCAGTACGGATGGCAGCGACTGTCAGGAAGAAGGACGATGCGATCAACAACAGGTTGAAAATTTTGCTTATCTCGATCTGACCGGTCAGTTTATACATGACAGCATCGAGCATCCACGGCCCTTTGGCGTAATGATTGATCCATAGGTGAAAGGCCGATAGTACCTCTTTATTATCCATTTCCTCCACTTCTTTTGAATCAGAAGGCTTGAGGATGGGCTGGTCTTGAACCGGATTCCAGCCATCAGTTAGCTTCACGATGGCTTCCTGATGATACGTTTGTCCGTCAAAAGAGAGATCAAACGTATTGGCACTGATGTAGTAGCTAATGCCTGCCACGATAGCTAGTCCAGCCAAAAGGGAGAAAAACCAGGCCCGGCGACGCGAGCTTACGAAGACTGCCACCATCCCACCCAATGAAGCCAAAGCGGCGACCAAGCCAATCCAAAAGCTAGCGGCAGTCACGGATACGCCGAACAAAAATAAAACCGATGTGCTAAGCACAATCGTAGTCATAAACAATAGTAAAGCCGTCCCGAGCAGGAACGAGTACGTAGCTGTACGGTTATTCATGAATATGATCTCCTGTCTACGAATCTACTAGAGGTTGCTCAAAAAGTCGTCTTTTGATCACGAAGAAGTACGGAAAGCTGATTCGACATCGAAAGTGGCGTTCACCTTCGAAGTCCGGTGCTCATGTAGGTGTCCTACACTCCGCTCCTCCTTCTTCAGGTTCTCGCTACTTTCTCGGTGCTGAAAAGCCGACTTTTTGAACACGCACTATTAGCCAATGAGGCCAGGGAGGTTCGCTGCTAGCCAATGTAATACGGTCGCAAGCAGTACCCCCAGCACCAGTCCCCCGGCAATTTCCCACTTTGTATGTCCCATACTTTCACGCAACGGCTTAGTCGGTAAAACATCTGGATGTTCTGTTGCGAGCTTGTTGAGTGCCTCTGCATGCTTTCCAACCGCTCTACGCAGTCCGGTCGCATCGATGATCACAATAAACGTCACTGCCACACCTAGCCCAAATGCAGGGTGAGCAAAGCCCTCCTGCAAACCAATCAAAAATACAGTCGTGACCATAACTGTTGTGTGCGTGCTGGGAAACCCGCCGTTCCCCACCATTTCCTTGGCCCGGGAACCAAAACGGAGGTAATTAATCAAAAATTTGGTTATTCCGGACACAAGCCAGCCAATAAACGGCGCTACCGCATATAACATGATAAAACTCCTCTACGTGATGAATTACGACTGAGAGATGACAACGACGCCCACGACGATGATCGCTAGCCCAACGATGCGAGTCAGTGACATCGGTTCGTTAAAAATGAAGAAGGACATGACTGCGACCAATACGTACCCGAGTGCTGCCATGGGATAGGCAAAGGAAAGCTGCACCTTTTCCAGTGCAGCGATCCAGATAAACGCGGAAAGTCCGTACAGGGTAAGTCCCACCATAATCGGTAGGTTGGTGAAATAGCTCAGGAACTTCAGTAGCAGCATGTCTTGATTACTGTTGAGCGAGGATGCGCCCATTTTCATCGCAACTTGACCACATGCACTGAGGATCACGGAGACGATGATAAGAACGATTGATGGCATAGTCTGATCCACAACCTATCTGTGCAATTAGTTTCAAACAGTCGGCAATTTAAATTCGAAAGCATAAATAATCCCGGCTACCATCAAGACATACAGCAGCACGGTGATGAGAATGGGCTTGTCCTGCAAGAGCACCTTTTCAGGACTGCCGCCTTGATTCGTGACGGTGATCAAATACAGGTAACGGAAAATACCAAAGATCACGAGCGGGATCGTCCACATCAAGTGAATCGTGCGGCCTGATGTAAAGGTGAACAAGGAATAGCTGATGATCGTCATGGTCGTCACAATCGTATTCAACTGATTCAACAATTCGGACGAATAGCTGTCGAGTACTTTGCGGTGTGTTCCTTTATCCTGCTGCAACAAAATCAGCTCGTGACGACGCTTGCTGATGGCCAAAAACAGCGCGAGCAGCATCGTACAGAGCAAAAACCACGGCGTAAACGGTGTTTGGATCATCAGACTTCCACCGATGGCACGCAAAACAAAACCAGCGGAAATAATCATGACATCCAGAATAACCACATGCTTGAGCTTCAGGGAGTAAGCAACATTGAGCACAAAGTAAACCAGCAGCACGAGCGCGAATAAGCGGTCAAAATAGTAAGCACAAACCAGGGAGCCTACTAACAAAAACGCACCAAATGCAAGTGCGAGCGCTGGCGGCAATGCACCCGAAGCCATGGGCCGGAATTGTTTTTCCGGGTGATTTCGGTCATTTTTGATATCGACAAAATCATTGAGGATGTAGACACAGCCGGATACGAAACAAAACAGCAGGAATGCCAGCACTGATTTTCCAATGACATCCGGACTTACCTTGTGCAAGGAAAATAGCAAGGCAGCAAAGACTAGCAGGTTTTTGGTCCATTGATGTGGACGAAGCTGCTTCACTAGCAAATAGACCATATTTTGTCGAACGCGTGGCGTTGTTTTGACGTCAACTTTAACAGAATTTGATGTTGCCCCCATATCTAACTCCTATCCATGTATCGAATCTTGTACTCTGTAATGACGAAAAATGTAAAAAGAAGGTTACACCTGTATTATGGTAACATAACTTCTCCCATAAATTTTTACGATAACAGAAAAAATGTGAACTGGCGATAAAGAATGATTGCCAAAAATAATATCAGGTGTAAACAAGAAAACGCAGCTCCCTATGAAGAAGCTGCGTTTTGGGTTATTCACTTCTAATTTACCCGCGGAATATGATTGGTCGTTCTTTTCCGCGAATAGAGAGCCAAATTAATCAATACAATCACGAGTATGATCAATTGCGGAATCGTCGTCTCCCAGCTCGCGTAAATGCCCAGAGACGGTGCATATAGCAAGTAATCGCTGCTGTGAGCAGATAGGCTACCCGTTACCTGCAAAGCGTGGATGCTGACGCCTACGAATTTAAACGCCATATAGTAGAGCAAGAGACTCGCGACGAAGAAGAACGGACGAACCGGAATACGTGCACTGAGCTTGAGGATCGCAATGCCAATCACGGCCAAAACGACAAGCGCGCCCATAATGCCGATCAACAGGTCTGTCATAGAAATCGTAGCGGCCATTCCCATATAAAAGATAATCGTTTCTGCCCCTTCGCGGGCGACAGCGAGAAAGGCGGTGAATGAGAGCGACCACAGTGCTCCTTTTGCCAAAGAAGAGCCAATAGACTTCTCGACAAACTGATTCCATGCTTGCAAATTGGACTTCTTGTGCAACCAGGCACCAATTGTCAGCATAAAGAAGACAGCAATCAATCCGGTTACGCCTTCAATCGTTTCGCGCGAGCTGCCGGTGGAGAGAGTGGAAAAAACCATACTCAGAATGATAGCAAGAATCGCAGAGGCTACGAGCCCAACTGCTGCCCCCGACCAGATCCATTTGCGCTTGTCTGCATTGCCTGACTTGTTCAGGACAGTGAGCAGGGAGACGATGATCAAGATGGCCTCCAGCCCTTCGCGAAACAATATGAGCCCGGCATCCAAGGCGGTGTACGAGGAAGCTGTCGAGAATGGCGCAAGCTCTGCCTTCATTTCCGCAAGATGTGCGGTCGCTTTATCCCATTGAGGGGGATTGGACAGGATGAGTGTCGGGACGGTGACCATTTTGGCTTCAATGCTGCTGTAGGTAGCCGGTGATTTGGTCATGACTACGCCTTCTACAGAGGGCCAGGTGGCGATAAAGGTGTCCATTTTGCTCGAAGCAGTAGTTGCGTCCTGATTAGCGATATCTGCTTCTACCGACGTCAGGAGTGCGAGTAGAGACGAGATCGGGGACTGCTCCGAAGAGGAATTCGCAATCGTCTGGACTGTTTTTCCAGCCAAATAGTTCTCGACTGCTGTCAGGAGTGCCTGTACTTTCTCTGCGCTCTTTGCAGGATCGGGTGGTTCTGTGTTCAAGGCAATGCGGGCACTGCTGATTTTGATTTCCATATCCCCGTAGACTGCGGTATTTTCGGCTCGAACAAGACCCTCTGCCTTGTACCAGCCGGTGACGAAGCTGTTGTACGACTGCTTGGCTTTTGCCAGATCGCCTTCTTTGATGGCCGTCATGCTGTTTTGCAAGAGCGGCAGCAACGCGGCAATTTGCTTGTGTGCTCTTTCTTTTGGCTGACCACCTTCTTCTTTTGCCGAGACGTAACGGTCAGCAGCTTTTGCCAGATTCGATACGGCTGCTTTTGCAGCGTCAGGATTCGCCTTTGCTTGGGCAAGGGCTTGCTCTGCTTCAGCGAGTGCTTGCGTCAATGTCTGTGCATCTGCGGAGGTCTCTTCCGAATGAGCCTCCCAGATGGTCTTCATACTGCTGATCGCATTTGCTGCTTCTTCCCAGTTGTTATCTCCACTGCTAATCAGGGCATCACTGGAGAGAGCGATCATTTGCTTGAGTTGCTCTGGCAAAAGCGGCGCGGCTACAGCGGTAGACAGAGCAGATGTCCATAGCAGCATACACGTACAAATGATAAACAGATAGCGTTTCAAGTTGTTCACTCCATCCCGGGTAGTTGGTTAAAACAGCGTGTCCCCGATGTATCCGCCTTCGCTTGCACCAGGAAGACAGGCGTACAACCCACTGCCGACATGGGTGATATATTCATTGAGCAAATCGACGGATGCGAGCTTTTGTTGCATCGGAATGAATTGCTTGCGTGGATCGCGGTTAAAGCAAATGAACAAAAGCCCCGCATCGAGCTGACCCGTCTTGAGATCCATGCCACTCGAATAGGAGTATCCGCGCCGCAAAATTTTTACCTTGCCTTCCATATGGGCCAAGGCGACGTGGGAATCGACAGGGATAACGGGATTTCCCTTCGAGTCCTTGCGATCTGGCTCCAGCTCGTCGAACTCATTTGCTTTGCCTAGAGGAGCTCCCGTCATACGGTGACGACCAAACGTATTCTCCTGGTCAGCGAGGGAGGAGCGGTCCCATACCTCGATTCGCATACGGATTCTGCGCATGACCATGTAGCTGCCACCTGCCATCCACGCGGGACTTTCAGCAGTGTGAGCCCAGACGATTTCATTTGCGGCAGCGGGATCGTTCATCTGTGGATTGTTCGTGCCATCCTTGAAGCCCATCAGATTTCGTGGTGTGGAGCCAGTTGGGTCAGATGCGCTGGTACGCTGGAAGCCTTCTTGCAGCCAGTGAAGGACAGCCTTGCCTCGTGCGATCCGGGCCAAATTCCGCAGGGCGTGGAAGGCAACTTGAGGATCATTGGCACAGACTTGCACCACAATATCGCCATCTGACCATTCTTTTCGCATTTCATCGCTGTTGAAGCGAGGCAGATCAACCAAGGGAGCTGGTCGTTTGGCAGCCAGACCAAAGCGCTCGTCAAAGAAGGAAGCGCCGAGTCCAAATGTAATCGTCAATTGCATTGGTCTAAGACCCATGGCTTCTCCCGTGTCGACAGGAGGAAGAAGGGCGTTATCGCTTTCCGCATCGACGTTTTTACCAGCGGTCATGTGTGCTGCCGCCTGCGTCCAGCTTTGGAACAGCTTGCGGACATCCCCGAGCGAGGTCGTCGTCAAATCAAAAGCACCCATGCAGATAAAATCTTGCATAGGTGTAATGATCCCGGACTGATGCTTGCCATAGAAGGGAATGACCTCATCTGCACGGGTCGGAGTGGCACTCGTCTGCTCATTTTTAGGAGTAGAGGGCAAAAGAGTATTGACCCCGGTCGCCCCCAACAAAAGGCCAATCCCCCCGACACCAGCCATTTTCAGAGCTTCTCGACGCGTGATTTTGTTCGCTGAGGTGTTTGCGAGATGCTTGTCATTCATCTAGTTAGCCTCCTACGATCGTACCCATTTTGGACAATGGTTCAGCCAATGCATCGAGGGATTGACTCAGCTTTTTCACCTGGTCTTCTTTCAATTCGGTGTACAGCACATAGCCGTCGCCCTTACGATAAGGTGCGAGTGCTTTGTCCAAATCAGCAAAGCGAGCTTCAATCTCTGTGGCAAGAGCAGGGTCTTTTGCCGTAACAGCAGGCTTCAATACTTTATAAATTTCGTGAGCGCCTTCCACGTTCGCAGCGAAATCGTACAAATCGGTATGGGAATAACGTTCTTCCTCACCCGTCACCTTGCTCGTCGATACCTCGTTCAAGAGCTCGACTGCACCCGTTACCAGCATAGGCACATCGATCTCGACGCTCTCTACCTTCACGCGGAGCTGCTTGACGTCTTGCAGCAGCTGATCTGCCACTTTTCCCTGGTCAGCGACCGATTTGGTTTCCCAGAGTGCTTTCTCCAATTTGTGATAGCCGCGCCATTCGCTATCAGGCACATCGCCTTCGCGGGCATCAATCCACGGGTCAAAATCGCCGAGAGATTCCGCAATCGGTTCAATTCTCTCAAAGTACGCACGGGCAGGGGCATATTCCTTTTTCGCTTTCTCCATATCGCCTGCTTTGACGGCGGTGGTGAAGCTCTCTGTTGCTTTTACGAATTGATCGGTTTGGTCAACGACCCATTTGCGGTATTGATCAATCGAAGCTTGCAGCTCAGGAGAAGGAGCAGAAGCAGAGCTGGCTGTCGCAGACTGATCAGCAGCGGCAGGCTTGTCAGGCTGAGCAGCTTCTGGTTTTTTCTCTTCGGTTTGTGTTTGTGTGCTTCCACAAGCGACGAGCAAGGAGGAACCGATAATCACTGCGGCAAGTGGATAACTCCATTTTTGAATCATGAAAAGACATCCCTTCGAGGTGATATAAGTGCATAATTACATAATTATATAATGATAATGAATATCATTATCATTCATAAAGAATTTAAATCTTTCTTAGAAAGTTTGCAATCTTTTTTTGTCTACCGATCACAGGTTAGTTTTGGAGGGGTTCACACAAAACCAAAACTGGCTCAACACTCCCTTAACAATTACTTGTTATGATCGAGCTATCAACGAAATCAATAACGTCTGTAAGTGGGTCGAGACGTGGAGAAAGCCCTCATACAGCAATAGATCTGAAAAAGACCGTTTCATTCGGTTTGTTTCATTATGCTATTGCCGTGTATGAGGGCTTTTTGTGTTACCCAATGAAAGGAGCGAGCATGAGGTTTGCTAGATACAGATAGGTATGATGCGTATTTTTTTGATTTGGATGGAACGATTTTTCTCGGGGATGAGCTGCTTCCGGGAGTGGAAAAGACACTTGCCGCACTGCGGGAGAAGCAGAAGAAGATCATGTTTTTGACCAATACGACGGTACAGACAAGAACAGCTTGCCAGACTCGCCTCCAGAAGCTCGGATTGGCTGCACGGAGGGAAGAAATCATGACGGCTGCCTATGCGGCGGGCTTGTATCTCCAAGAGCATACGGAGCAGGCCCGTGTCCTGATCGTTGGTGAGCCTGCCATGGAGGAAGAGATTGCGAGCTTTCATATAAAGCAGGTAAATGATGCCCACGAAGCTACGCATGTATTGGTCGGAATGGACCGGGCCTTTACGTATGAAAAATTGCAGCAGGCTGCCGACGCTGTGAGGAATGGAGCCCGACTGATCGTAGCGAATCCCGATCCGGTATGTCCGGTTCCAGGGGGAGCCATTCCTGATACATGGGCGTTGGCGAGAGCGATAGAAACGGCTGGTGGCTCTTCTGTCTGGGTGATGACTGGCAAGCCCTCCAGGTACTACGCCGATCAGGTTTTCCAACAGCTCAAGGTGCTTCCAGAGCGATGCGTCATGGTTGGCGACCGTTTGGAGACAGACATTTTACTCGGGATAAACAGCGGCATGAAAACGGCGCTCGTCATGACGGGTGTGACGACCAGTCGCGAGCTTGCGAACACGGAAATGAAGCCAGATTACATCCTTCCGACGATGGAAGCCATGGACCAGGTCGGGTAGGGAAGACGAGGAGGCAAGGGAGATGGAGTTGGGGAAGAGCAGCAAAAAGTGGTTGTGGTCACTGATGGCGGCCAGTCTGGTAACGAGCAGTATGCCTGTGATGGTGATGGCGCAAAGCACGGCGAGCAAAGCCTTGCTCATTACAGAAGTAGTCAATGATCCACTTTTTGATGAAAGCACAGGTGAGTTTATCGAAATCACCAATATCTCCAACGATCCGATTGACTTGAGTGGCTACATGATCGGCGACGAGGAAAAGCGTGGTGGGAACGAAGGGATGCATGCGTTTCCGGAAGGCACCATGATCGAGCCTTACCAGACGATTGTCATTTCCCGCTATGCCGACGGAATCGTGGAACGCCATGGAGTCACGCCTGATTTTGAATTGTTCGATTCCATGGAGGACGTCCCTGAGCTATTGCCGACAGATTGGGCGACTGGCAGCATTTATTTGGCCAATGGCGGTGACCATGTCATTCTGATGGATCGCGATAACAATGTTGTCGATTCGATGGCTTACATGGATGCGAAGGTTCCAGGAGTGACCTCTCATCCGGGAGTGGCTGGCGGGCACTCGATGGAACGCCTGACGGAAAAGGATACGAATGATGCTTCCGCCGATTTTGTCGATCAGCCGAAGCCGACCCCCGGCGAGCTGTTGTTCGGGCCAAATGCACAAAAGGACAAGATTCCGGTCTCGGATTTGAAAGACGACGTACTTATCGTTCCTGAGCCAAAGACAGGGATCGTACTTCCGCCGACAGTCATTGCCATGTACGACAAGAAGACGGATATCGATGCGATTCTGGATGCTGAAGCGTCATCCATTTTTATCACGGTAAAAAAATCCGGAAAAAACGGAGTCGTCACCCAGGACGGCACACCTCTGGATGAGGTGCTGAATCAGATCAAGGACAAGGCGATCCCGGTGATTCATATGGAAGACAAGAAATTGGTGGCGGAGGTCGATCGCCTGCTCCAGAAAGAGAACCTCACTGATGTGCACATTGTGTCCTCCCGCCCGGAAATCGTCCAAGCGATGCGGGAGAAAAACAATGAATACCGTGGTGCCCTCGTGTATATCGACGGCAAGCTGAACGAAAAGAAGCAAAAGGAACTCGTACGCCAAGCCAGAAGCAGTCGTTCCAATGTAGTCGTTCTCTCGCATACTGCGATGACAGAGGATGTCATTCGCTACTTCCGCAATCGCGGGTTGTCCGTGTGGGGAATCGATCGGGCGAACAAGAGCCAAGCGAGTGAAATGATCGAGCTGGGTGTGGCGGGGGTTGTCTCGCACGCTCCCAAAGAGGTGCATGAGCTGCTCGCAGCGTACCCGGACAAAAGCATCACGCAACCCCCGATGGTCATGGCGCATCGAGGCATCCCATCCTTGAAGCCGGAAAACACGATGTACGCCTTTGAAGAAGCCATGGAGCTGGGCGTAGAAATCATCGAGACAGACATCCACAAAACAAAGGATGGCAAACTGGTCCTCATCCACGATTTTGATCTGGAGCGTACGACCAACGGTACAGGCAAAGTAAAAGATTTCACGCTCGAAGAACTGCGCGAATTGAACGCAAACAAGCTCGACCCGAAAAATCCTTCCTGGTACCAGCCTGACATTACCGATGCCGTCATCCCTACCTTGGATGAATTGCTGGAAGCGGCTAAGGGAAAAGCGGTGCTCATTCTGGAAGCGAAGGGCATTGGCTACGAAAAAGAAATAGCGAAGGCCATCAAGGATCATGACATGGTGGAGGATGTAATTGTCAGCAGCTTTAGCTCCGAGGTGTTGGAGCGTTTCGCCAAGATCAATCCGGAATTGGGACTGGGCTTTACCTTGAGCGGGACCAAGCCGAAAGAACAGCTCGAACAGTACGCCGAAAAGCTGGTCACAGACGCGGTTCAATTGAACGCCCAATACTATATCAACCACGAGATTGTCACACCAGAGCTGATCCAGTTCGCCAAGCATCGGGGAATTATTTTGACCGTTTATACCGTCAACGAGGAAGCCGATATGAAGCGCGTTACGGAGGCAGGAGTCGGTGGAATTATTACGGACTATGCGCAAAAACTTTACAAAACCCAAATATTACCTTAGCAAGCAATTGTTATAGTCGAGTGATACGTAAAAACAGCGAGAGGTTCAGGGGGGAAAGTCGTGGCTGAAGTGGAATTGCGGCGCATTTCCAAAATGTATGGGAGCCAGAATGTCGTCAATGAGGTGAGTGCTCGTATTCTGCCAGGGGAGTTTTTCGTACTGGTAGGGCCTTCTGGTTGTGGGAAATCAACCACACTGCGCATGATTGCCGGGCTGGAGGAGATCAGCACGGGAGAGCTGCTGATTGGCGGCAAGCCGATGAATCAAGTCCCGCCGAGCGGGCGAAACATCTCCATGGTCTTTCAAAATTACGCACTTTATCCGCATTTGACGGTAAAAGATAATATTTTGTTTGGATTGCAGGTTCGAAAAGTGGACAAAGCGGAGCAGGGCAAGCGGTTGGAGCGTGTAGCAGAGATGCTGGGGATCGCACATCTTTTGCAGCGTAAACCGAAGGAATTATCCGGGGGACAACGACAGCGTGTAGCACTCGGGAGGGCCATCGTCAGTCAGCATCCCATCTGCTTGATGGACGAGCCGTTGTCCAATCTGGATGCCAAGCTGCGCGGGCACATGCGCACAGAAATTCGTCGCTTGCAGCAAGAGCTGGGTATCACGATGATTTACGTCACGCACGATCAGGTGGAAGCGATGACGATGGGAGACCGCATGATGGTCCTGCGCGACGGCGAGGTCCAGCAAATTGGCAGACCGCTCGACGTCTACAACCATCCAGCGAATTTATTCGTGGCAGAGTTTACGGGGGCACCCCCAATGAATACGGTACCTGCTATCTGGCGGGCAGAGGGCGATCAATCAGGGATAGAGCTGGCAGGTCAGCATTTTTTGTCGCTCCCTATGTTTCAAGGCATCAAGGACAAGACCCCGGTCGTTCTCGGTCTGCGTCCTGAATCGCTACAGCCTGTTCAGGAAGGGCAATCTGTCGATGATCCCTACACGCTTCCTGTCACCGTGAAGGGAGTAGAGATTCTCGGCTCCGAGACAATTGTTGAATTCACAATGGGCGACAAGCTGTGGAAGGCCAAGTGGAACGGTCAATGGCCATGCAAACCTGGTGAAACCATGCATGTTCGTTTTGATGCTGCTCAGGTGAACGTGTTTGATGGAGAAACCGGAAAAAATCTAGCGGTTACGACTAATTGAGAAAAGAAAAGGGAGAGGAACTGCGATGCGTAAAGTTGTCAAAAGCTTGTTTGCGGTCGTTATGAGTATGAGTCTGATCACGGGTTGCTCCAGTGGGAATTCTTCGTCCACGAACAACGCGGCGCAAGGAGCCAATTCATCAGGCAAAACAGAGCTGTCCTTCTATTATCCGGTTGCGGTTGGCGGTCCCTTGACCAAGATCGTGGATGGAATGGCAGAGGAATTTAACAAACAAAATCCAGATATCACAGTCAAGCCTGTCTACACAGGCAGCTATCAGGATACAACGACAAAAGTACAAGCAGCTGTACAGGGCAAGACTCCTCCAGACGTAGCGGTCATGCTCTCGACTGAGCTACATACGATGATGGACATGGATGCGATCCTTCCTTTGGATGACTTCATTGCCAAGGATGGCGGCAGCGAATACGTAAATGATTTCTTCCCGGGCTTTATGGCGAATTCCCAAGTGGATGGAAAGACATACAGCATCCCGTTCCAACGCAGTACGATCGTACTTTATTACAACAAGGATGCGTTCAAGGAAGTCGGTCTTGATCCGGAAAAACCGCCGACGTCTTGGGATGAGCTGGTACAGTACGCTACCAAGCTGAAAAAGGACGGGCGCTATGGCATCGAGATTCCTTCCTCGAGCTTCACGTATTGGATGTTCCAAGCGCTGGCCCTGCAAAACGGCAAGAACCTGATGTCCGAAGATGGTAAAAAAGTGTTTTTTGATACGCCAGAAAATGTAGAAGCCCTGCAATTTTGGGTAGATTTGTCCAAAAAGCATCAAGTCATGCCTGAAGGCGTCAACGAGTGGGCGACTGTACCTTCCGATTTCTTGGAAGGCAAAACGGCGATGATGTTCCATACGACAGGGAATCTGACGAACGTGAAGAACAGCGCGAAGTTTGATTTTGGCGTAGCGTTTTTGCCAGCGAAAAAGAACTACGGCAGTCCGACAGGCGGCGGCAACTTCTACATGTTCAAGGGAACGGATGAAAAGAAACAGGAAGCGGCTTGGAAGTTCATCCGCTTTATGACCGAGCCTAATCGCGCTGCTCAGTGGAGCGTCGATACGGGTTATGTTGCCACTCGTAAATCGGCATACGAAGAAGAGGTCATGAAGCAATACGTGAAGGATTTCCCGGCTGCGGCAGTGGCTCGCGACCAGCTGGAATACGGTCATGCGGAGATGTCTACACACAATAACGGCAAAGTGACCAAGCTCTTGAACGACACCCTTCAATCCGTGATTACTGGTCAATCCGAGCCGGCAGAAGCACTGAAAAAAGCGCAGGAAGAAGCCGACAAGATGCTGGCGCCGTTCAACAAATAAATCAAGCAAGGTTATGGGGGAGCGACAATGGGGGAACTACGCGCAAAATGGAAAGTGAACATGTACGCCTGGCTCTTGCTCCTTCCCTCCCTCATCTTCCTGCTGCTGTTTACCTTCTATCCGGTGATACAAACGTTCATACTCAGTTTTCATCAAGCGGATCTGGGTTCACCAGAGCCGTTTTTTAACGGGATAGATAATTATAAACAAATGGTGGAAGATGAAGTGTTTTGGAAGGTGCTGACCAATAATATCTGGTTTGCCATCGGAACGGTGCCGACGAGTGTGGCTCTTGCACTTGGTATGGCTCTGTTCGCCAACAAGGCATTACGAGGAAAGGGCTTTATCCGCACGGCTTATTTTTACCCGACAGTTGTTCCGATGATTGCAGTGGCGAACATCTGGCTGTTTATTTACACACCGGAGTACGGAGCGCTTAGTCATGTAATGGAGTGGTTCGGAAAAGGCGACATGAACTGGCTCGGCGATCAGAGATATGTGATGTGGGCGATGATCTTCATGGTCATTTGGAAGGAAGCGGGCTATTTCATGATCTTTTATTTGGCGGGGCTGCAAAACATTTCACAGGAGCTATACGAATCCGCCTCCATGGAAGGGGCATCGTCGTGGACGGTGTTTCGCCGCATCACTTTTCCGCTGCTCATGCCTACCACGATGTTTGTCAGTATTATCGCCTTCACGAACTCCTTCAAGCTGGTAGACCATTTGGTGATCATGACCAAAGGCGGACCGGATAATGCCAGCAATCTCTTGCTGTACTACATATACGAGACCGCGTTTTCTTTCTGGGATCAAGGAATGGCTTCCGCATTGACGATTGTCATGGTCGTGCTGCTGCTGGTAGTCGCTGCTTTTCAGTTTTTTGGTATGGATAAAAAGATTCATTACAACTAAGGGGGGAATGGCAGATGCTACGCAAAATCACAACGGCTGGGATGTACGGCTTGGCCGTGCTCTGGTTGTTTCCTCTGCTTTGGGCGGTCTGGACATCTTTTCGCCCGAGAGAACTGGCTACTTCTTGGGCGTTTAGCACAGATTTTACACTCGATAACTTTGCGAAGGTGTGGGACGCAGCGCCCTTTGACCAGTACTATATCAACACCTTTTTGATCGTGACCGGTATTTTGGTGGCGCAAATCATCACGGCTACGCTGGCAGCCTACGCCTTTGCGAAGCTGCAATTTTGGGGCAAGGATGTGCTGTTTGTCCTGTTCCTGGTCCAGCTCATGGTACCGGCAGATATCTTGATTTTCCCCAACTATAACGTCTTGCGTGACTTATCCTTGCTGGATACCAAAATCGGCATTATGCTGCCGTACTTCGCTTCAGCCTTCGGGGTCTTTCTGTTGCGCCAAACCTTCAAGACAATCCCGCATGAGCTGGAGGAGGCGGCACGGATGGAAGGCTGCTCCTGGTTCCAGATTTTGTGGCGGGTGTACGTTCCGTTAGCGAAGCCGACCTACATCGCTTTTGGTTTGGTCTCGGTCAGCTACCATTGGAACAACTTCATGTGGCCGCTGATTATTACGAATTCCGTGGAAAATCGCCCGTTGACGGTCGGTCTGGCGATTTTTGCCCAATCGTTTGAGACGGGGGCGCAGTGGGCCGAGGTAAGTGCAGCGACGGTGATGGTGATTTTTCCGTTGTTGCTGGCATTTTTGTTGTTCCAGCGGCAGTTTATCAACAGCTTCATCCACTCCGGCGTGAAATAAGAGGGAGGGCCATGAATGATGAGAGACAAGAGCTCGTTTGCCGTATCCACCTATGCGTTATTCGATCTAGCCCTGCGTGATGCCATTACCGAGCTTTTTCATAGTGATTGGAAGGGTATTGAGATTATGTGTGAAGAGAATCATGCCGACCTCTTGGACTGGTCCTGGGAGCAGCTGAAAGAGTTGAAGCAGCAAGGATGCGAGCGAGGGATTACCTGGTCGATTCATGCGCCGATCAGCGGTTGTAACCTTGCGGCGGACGCCGGGTCAAGCCGGGATCAAACGATGGACACGATGAAGCGCTGCCTAGAGATCGCCAGCTTTCTAGACTGCACCCACGTCGTGATGCATGCGGGGGAAGTAGAAGATCGACTCGCTGAATCAGAGCGTGCCCGGGGTGTGGAAAATGTGAGTCAGGCACTCCAAATGTTGACCTCCGAGCTTTCAGCGGAGGGCAGGACCATCCTTACCGTAGAGAATGTTCCGCCTTATCCCAAGGTGCTGGGGTGGAACGTCGAGGATCTCGTGCGTATATGCCATGATGTCAATTCCGCTCAGGTGAGGATCGTCTACGATGTGGGTCATGCTCATTTGATTCGCGCTGGTTACGCATTCGATGCATTGCAGGAGGTGCTTCCTTATTTGTCTGCTCTTCACCTGAGTGACAATTACGGCAAGCTGGACGATCATTTGGCGATAGGGGATGGGACGATCCCGTTTGCTCCGATCCTGTCCCTTCTGGCAGACAACGGATTCGCGGGTCATTGGGTCGTGGAGACTAAGCAGCTTGGCTGCGCTGAGGCAAGTGTGGAGCGGCTGCTGAGAGCAGGAGGGCAGTAACATGGACATGCAAATGATTTTGAAGACGAGTCGGATTATCGCGGCGACTGAACAGGATCGATTGGGAGAGGCGATGGCATCCCGAGCCTGCGCGATTCTTTTGATGTACGGGAAGCTGACCCGACTGATGGAAGAAGCCGAAACAATCCGTCAGTCGAGCAAGCCGATTTTTTTGCACACAGACCTCATGAATGGCCTGTCCAATGACAAGGAGGCATTTCGTTTCTTGTCCACCTACATCCAGCCAACGGGCATTGTCACGACAAAAGGACCGATGATTCGCGCAGCCAAAAAGGAAGGAATGCTGACGATCCAGCGCGTCTTTTTGATCGATTCGACCTCCTTGACGACGACTATCAAAAACGTCCTGGAAAACCAGCCGGATGCGATTGAAATCATGCCGGGTATTGCTCCGTCCATCATTTCTTATATCAAAGAGCATCTGCCGCAGCCGATTATTTTGGGCGGGTTGATCTGGAATAAGCAACAAGTCCAGGAAGCGTTAGAGGGCGGCGCGGATGCTGTTTCCTTGAGTAAGTCCGAGATGTGGAATCATATGGTTTTTTAGGGGAAAGGGCGGGTGTGCAAGCACCTGTCTTTTCTTTTTTGGCATGACTTTGTCTTTTTCTTTTCTCTAACATTTGATTGTATCAACTGTTGCCATTCTACGATGTAACCATCTAATTCCTGACTTAGCTTAACAACAGAATAGTCGTTAAATCCTTTTTCCTTGGCTAAAGTATGCAGCTGCGCTCTTAATTCCTCTATTTTTTGCTTGATAGACTGGCACCTGAAATTCGACGAGTCTTTTTTTGTCATGTAATTTACCTACCAAGATTGTTATATTTTAGATATTGGTAGGTCTAGTCTATCTTTTGTTAAGTCTTTAACAGAAATTTATTTTTTTCCTGTTCGTTTGTTTCTTCAACAAAATATAGAACAAAAAAATAGAACGCCTTTTAAGCGTTCTATTGAGTAAGGTAAAGTTGTTCATTAATGGCCTGGATCATAGCTATATTTTTTAATTCCATTGTCGTTTTGTGAGTTTTTACCAATGCTCATATTACTTAATTGAATGTTTACAGCTAAAATCAAGGACAGTGATAGTGTAAAAATTACTGATTTTTTCATCCCATGTACCTCTCTTCCTTAGTCTAATAGTTCTCAACATCTATACTATTAAATACCTGCTTTAATCTATTTATTACAGAGGAATAATTTGGGTAAACTGAACAATTCGATAAAAATTCCTTCATGCACTTAGTAATTTCTTCATACGCATTAATCTTTCCATATACAAGTAAACTTCTTGTAAAGCTATCAATCCCATCATCGATGAAGCCTACTTTCAATTGAAATGCACCTTTATACTGAAAGTACCTTCCAATTGACAGGTGTTTATAAGGTGTTGTTGGATTAGCTGGCAATATTTCTTCTTCCCTATTTATCAGTTCCGCAATAGCCTCCGTATCACCTTTCATTAAGTATATCTCTATAAGCTCATTTACCACGTGGATACGAGAATGTGCGCTAATTTCCTCCAGACATTTATTCAACATAGGAATAGCATTATCATAATCTTTTTGCTTTGACTTAACGATAGCACTTTCCAGCATGGCAGCTTCCCAAACAAATTCATAGCTATAATTCTTAAACAATTCTAGGTTCTTTTCTACCTTGTCGTATTCATTTAAATTTGACAGTGATATTATCAATGCTAAATGTGCCCTAGCTTTTAACTCTGTTTCAGAGGTGTCTATTGCAAGCCCTGCTTCACACAATTCTATACATTGCTTGTATTTTTTTGTATTATGTGCATGAAGCGCCATTCGGTAATAAAAAGTTAGCTTTTCGTCATGATTCAGGAAAAGCGTGTAGTGAAGAATTTCCTCTCCTACTTTAAACGATTCTTCCAAAGTCTTTAAATCCATTCGTTCAATTAGATATTGCTGCAATAAACCTTTTGCCAAGTATCGCTGGACTCCTCGTTGTCTGGAGTATGTAACGATAGTCTTGTAAAGTGACAGTTTAATCGTGGTGTCTGCGATGGTAGAAGATAGATCATTTAGCCGCTTCAACGCTGTTTCAGTATCTTGGCGAGGAGATTCAAGGAATTTTTCAGCGATTTTCGTGACTAATTGCAGATTGGACAATTCAGCTGCTTCTAGCAGCATTTCTTGCAGGATATCAGGTCGCTTTTCGAATTCTACGTAGTGTTCAATCAGCTCGGCTTTCTCGATGCCCAAGACGTCAGCAATCTTTTTTATTGTCATGAATTCCGGGAGTTTTATCTCCCCTCGTTCAATCATTGAAATGGCTGTTTTACTAAGTCCAGCATTCCTGGCTAACTCTGATTGCGTCAATCCTGCCTGCTCTCTGTGCTTATTTATCAGTTCTCCCAAAGTTGTATACGATATTCCTTCTGTGACCTCCATTCCGAATCACCCGCTACTTTCTAGTAACATATAAAAATTTCCATTTATACAATTTTATAACTAAAATTTATTTTTGTGAACAATTTTTTATAAATTCTGATGCTATTTATAAAACTATCCATCTTCCTACCAATTCAAATAAGCGACTAGCAAGCAGTGATGTGCGTACAAAACAAAATGGCGAGATCTATATACGGGTACTACTCGGCTCGAAAGAAAAAGCCCCGTAAGGTATAACCCAAACGGAGTAAATCGGTTATTAATCGTAACTTCAATCTTTTTCCTATTTAATCCACTGCCGTATAGTCCCCTGACTCTAATTGAATAGTAATGGATTTTGTCAGACTAATGTAATCCTTCCTATTAACCAATGCCACTCCTTTAACATAATATGATTTAGAATTATCGGTTTTATCATGTAGAACTTTATCCTGAAGATTGCCATTCGGCTTTCCTTCGATAGCAACTATATTTGCAACCTTGATAAAGAAAGCTGTTTTAACCTCAATAGAAAACATATTTCTTCACTTCCTAAATCTCCGATTATGTTGGTGATGATTAACTATAGAGGTTTATTCGTTACTGGACAGTCTCCACACGATTTTAATCTCCCCAATACTAAGGAAATCTATATTTATCACGATTAGCTAAGTGTGCAGCCGCCTGTGAACGCTCGCCAAAGTGTTGACCACTTTGCTCAACATAAAGTTACCCACTTGGCAGAGTGAGCACACATCATCATTTTCACACCTATTAGCTGATGTTTTTCCCTACTCCGAGGATCGTCAAGGACTTGCGTAGCATGGGGTTTACCCTTTAACCTTGAAGATTCTCGGAGCAGGAAATAAAATGCTATTTTGTGTGAAAGAGGCATCATAGGTGGTCAACTCGAAGATGAGCGTTTGCCCAATATTTGAGGGGGATTTTAGAGATCTCAACACTAACTAGCACCAATTTGTAGTAGCAGAAAAATTGGCACTGGATTATGTGAATAAAGATAAGAATGAAACGCCTCTCCATGTAAAGCCGTTGATGGAACCATCCACCTGTAAAAAACCCATTTACACAATAAAATTACATTCCCTAATTAAAGGAAAACAGCCACCGTCAATTTCTGAGCATTGTACGGTCGCTCTAACAGTCAACCCTTTAAGAGTATTCAAGCTTGGCTTATTTTATAGATATAAATAAGGTTTTTCTTCAATAAGTTTACTCAATAGGATACGTTTCTCAGGATCAATACTCTTAACTATTTCCTCAAATCTTTTTAATGATTGTTCAGTTTCTAGCCAACTTAATGCGGCTAAAGCAAAAAGGGCATTATTGTATGAGCCTATAACCTTAGGTTCTTCGTCCAACTTTTTAGCTAGGCAAACTAATTTTTCAATAGTAATATCATCATGGAACTTCAACCGTACAATTTGAAATATAGCATTTGCCTTAATTAAAATATTTGAACTATCGAGATATTGAATTAAGTCCTCTTTAGCAATGTCGTTCTTTTTTATGCTGTTAATTGCGTGTTGTACGTCATTCATAGTTTACCTCCCCAGAATTTCTTTTCTTCTAGCTCTCATTTCTTTCAAGATAAATCTTCCCGCATCATAATCACGAATTTCCCTAGCTACTTTTATCTCCTCCATATATCCTCTGTATTCAAGACGCCAAAATAAATCACTATCTGCAATCACCCTCAACCCAGGATGACCTAAATCAAAATCGTCTAGCATATGTCTGTATTCATGTCGAACTGCACCGATCGAAGCATCGGGGTCAAGAATCAATCGTCCTGGGCTTCCGAATGTAGGTTCGTAGGCAAGTGCATTTTTACGAAAATCAACTTGGACTCCCGATTCCTTTGCATGTCTTAATATATTCTTATATTCGTCAGCATGTGTATCTGCCGCTGAACCAAGATTTTTTCGAAGTGCATCACCGTAAGTATTTAGTCTCCATTCACTTGACCTCTTCTTTCCTTTTCTTGCCGCATCAACTAAATCATTAATGTTTTTACTTCTTCCCAGCGTGAGTGCATTCAAGGCAATTCCACCGATTGCAATTCCATCCGTAAGATTGATTTTATCATCCCGCAACGTATCCAAGTCTTCTTGCATTGGCTCGATATAGCCTTCCCTCACAAACATGCCAATACCCTTTGGCAAATCCTCTGCCGCCTTCTGCAAACCTTTTGGCAAATCATTTGCAGCTTTCTCCAAAGCCCCAGGCAGCTCACTTGCCGCTTTTTGCATAGCAGCAGGAACGTCTCCGAGCTTCGAGATTCCTTTGACGAAGTGATCCCACATGCTTGGCTTTTCCTGTGGCTTCTCACAAGCTGGTCCTTGTCCAAAATTGGCATTGGACGAACCGCTATTTGCTGGCGACTGATTTCCTATCGTCACCCCACCCAAATCCTGCCCGTCATCTTCAATCTTGATCAGCCCGCAATAAAAGCACATATTTGTGGATTTGTTCAGCAATGCCGGATGACCATCGACCATTTTGTCCGCTTTCCCATCTATCCATGGCATTGTCGTTAGAGGTGTGCACGGCATCGGCGTGAGTATACCGTTATTGGCTGCTGTGGCAGAGGAGACCGCGGGATTTTTCAAGCTGCTGCATTTTCCAAATGGCATGATATTGATGTTGGGAACGAAGTCCATGATGTTCATTTGGGGCTTCCCTTTTACAAAAACACCATGACTGAACGGCATTTTTAGCCGACTTAACTTACTTCCGCTGCTGCATGATAAAATGGCACCAACAACCACATAGCTCTTGCGTTCCACATTCGACTTCTGGACGGTGATACCTTCAATATTGGGCATACAGTCTCCTCTTCTCTGTAAAGGTTCCATATAGACGGAAGATGCTCTTGTTGATCGTGTTGTCGAATATCCAATCTATATATAAAAAGGAAATGATAACCATGCATTGAGGTATCGGGTGTGGAACGGTCATTGACAATAGATATAAAGTCGCAAATATACCTGTATCAATGTAGGTGTTTAGAGTTAATCAACAAAAAAAGTACCAGTTCTTTACCTGAGCGGCATACTCATCATGCCTAGCAGTCATCCCTCCATGTTTCTTACAGAAATGTGTCCAAGTGCCTACAGGGATTGGTAATAGTGTTCCGGTAAATTTATAATGAGGGTACATATTTTTCGAGGACCATGAACCGCCGTTCAGCGGGAAAGAGGGTAATATGGAACCAATTCAACTGATGGAAGCGGCAGAGCAATTTATCCGGACATGCTACAGTGAGCTGGACAAGACACCTGACGAAACAGAGCGACGGCTACAAGAAGTCCGGCAGATGATCGAACAGCAAGGATTCTATGAGCATACAGCCGATGAGCTTCGTCATGGCGCAAAAATCGCCTGGCGCAATAGCAATCGATGTATTGGCCGATTCTTTTGGGAATCGTTGATTGTGTTAGATGAACGGCAGGCAGAGACAGAAGAAGAGATGGCACAGGCTATGCTTCGTCACATCGAGTTTGCGACCAATGGGGGTAAAATTCGCCCGACCATTACTGTTTTTGCACCTGCTGTAGCGGGAAGAGCTCCCATGCGAATCTGGAACGACCAATTGATTCGTTACGCCGGGTATGAAACGGAGTACGGCGTGTTGGGTGATCCGGTCTCGCTTTCGTTGACGAAGCTATGCGAGAGCTTGGGCTGGCAAGGGAAAGGCACGAACTACGACGTTTTGCCGCTTGTCGTGCAGATTGGCGATCGGACGCCGAAGTTTTTTGAGATTCCGCAGGAGCTGGTCTTGGAGGTGCCGATCGTACATCCAGAATTGCCGGAGTTTGCCGATTTGGCATTGCAATGGTACGGGGTTCCGATTGTTTCGAACATGCGCATGGAGATCGGTGGCATCGAATACTTGGCGGCGCCTTTTAACGGCTGGTACATGGGAACCGAAATCGGTGCGCGTAATTTCGCAGATCAAGAGCGTTATAACATGCTGCCAAAGGTCGCAGAGGTCATGGGGTTAGACACTAGCAGGGAAGCGACTCTCTGGAGAGATAAAGCATTAATTGAGCTGAATGTGGCGGTGTTGCATTCCTTCAAAGAAAAAGGAGTGTCGATTGTCGATCATCACACAGCGAGCCAGCAATTTAAACGGTTTGAAGAAAGAGAAGAAAAATGTGGTCGCGAGGTTACTGGCGACTGGACGTGGCTGGTTCCGCCGATCTCCGGAACAGCTACACACATTTTCCACAGTCTGTACGACAACACAATCCATACGCCGAATTTCTTTTACCAGGACAAGCCGGAGCTCGGCAAAAAATAAGGCTTTCTAACGTCGCGAACATACTTCGCGACATTTTTTTTTGCACGTGATGTCACATACAGGGCGACATGGTACGTTATACCAGTTGAAAGGAGGGAGAGAGTGGAAACGAAACAAGTCGAAGAGCTCCTGAAGGAGATTGTTCAGGGAGCGGATGACCGCTACACTGACATCATGAAAAGCTATCAGACCCCTATATTTCACTACTGCTATCACATCTTGGGGAATAGATACGAAGCGGAGGACGCGACACAGGAGGTCTTCATCAAGGCTTATCGCAACCTGCAAAAATACAGCCCATCCATGCCGTTCGCAGCCTGGCTTTATAAAATAGCCTACCATCATTGCATCGATCTCATCAGGAAAAGGAAATGGACAAGAATGCTGCCGTTCTTGGTGCCTACCAAAGAACCTCAATCGGATATCGAGCAGCATATTGAAAATGTTTATTTCAGTGAGGATGTATTTCTTGCTATGCAGACACTATCTGTGGAGGAAAGAACGCTCCTTTTGCTGCGCAGCGTGGAAGAAAAGACGTACGAGGAAATTTCCTTAATTATGAACAAGAACGCAGCGAGCTTGCGCAAAAAATTCGAGCGTACAGCAGCGAAGTTCCGATCCGCTTATTCTCCGCCAGGGAAGGGAGGGTCAGCACACGATGAGTCCAAACAAATCGCACGAGAGTATTAAGGACCTGTTCAATGACCCGCGTATCCCGCAGGAGATTGACATTAGTCGGCAAGTCATGGAAAAAATCAAACGAGACAAGGAGAGATTTTTTGTGAAATACAAGGTCAGTATTTTGGTCGCGATCGGTTTAATTGCAAGCATTTCATCGGGGTATGCTGCTGTTCAGTACTATCAATTGAAGGATGAAAAAGGCGAAGTTATTTATCAGCAGAAAGATATCTCCCAAACACCGGGAAAACCAAAAGTTGTCAAGGAGTTAGATCCTGAGACACAGAAATATCACGATAAACGTTCGGAAATTAACAGTAACATGGAGCCTGGAACTGCCGCCGCCGTTTATATCGCCGTCCACAATCCGAAAAAAGTGGTTGCAACGCTCTTTAAACCATTTGAATTTGCTAATGTAGCCGATCTACGCAAGAAAGTGGGGGATCAGATATTGGTGCCGGAGACATTGCCAGGGGGTTATTCCTTTGAAGATGCCAACCTCACATTTGACATCAAGAGAGAGTATGATAAGGAAGCTTTGTACAAAAAGGCAGAGCAAGAGAAGAAAGAATATGTTATTCAGCCATTGGAATGGACAAATGAGCTGGACACGCTATATGCGACATATAAGTCTGGGAAAAGCTATATAAATTTGAATATCTCCAATTATGAAGATGTAGAAGACAGCACAACCTATGTAATCAATCAGGATGATCAGAAGAAAGAGGTAATCAAAGTAGGGCAAATCGAAGTGCTGTATACAGAAGAAGCCAGAAAAGACCGGGTTGACAAGAACATCGTCTGGGTGATGGAATACGCTGGCAAGAAGATGCAGTATGAAGTAGTCGCGACTGGGGATGAATTGACCAAAGGAAACATTAGCGAGTTTGTAAATGCCATGATGCCGAAAAAATAATCCTACCAATGTCGCGAGCATGCTTCGCGGCATTTTTTTGACGGATAGTAATGGGCAGAGCAGGCTCTTTATGCTAAAATTCACGAGAATGATTATCAATGTCAAAAGTGATTGAAAGAGAGGTCTTTTGAGAATGAGAAAATCAGGCTTACATAAGATCATAATGGCAGCCCTTATTATGGTCATGATCACTATGCTATCAGCTTGCGGACAGGTACCAGCCAATCAGACTGCTCAACCTGCGCAAGAAGGGGCAGCTGATAAGAGTGAATTTATCACTTACCAGGCATTTAATGGCGAAGTGAAAATTCCTAAGGACCCAAAACGAGCCGTAATAATTGCGGACAGCTATGTCGGACATTTTCTGACACTGGGAATCAAGCCAATTGGAATCACGGACCATGCTATGGGAAACCCGTATTTTAAAGGGAAGCTGGATGGTATCGAGAGCGTGGGCGACGGAACATCGCTAGAAAAAGTACTGGCGATGAACCCTGATTTACTTATTGTGTTTGAAGGGGATAAGAATATCGAACAGTTCACCAAAATAGCTCCAACCGTCGTGATCCCATTCGGAAAGAAGCCAATCCGCGAAGAACTGCGCGAGTTTGGCAAAATGACAGGAAAAGAAGACAAGGCAAATGAGTGGATTGCCGAATGGGACAAGAAAATTGCTGAGGCAAAACCCAAGGTGCAAGCAGCGGTAGGAGATCAAACCGTTTCGATTTTGCAGCCGTACGCCAAGGGGATTTATGCGTTTGGGCACAACTTCGGAAGAGGCGGAGATATCCTATACGGCGAATTCCAGTTGAAGGCTCCGAATGCCGTAAAAAAAGAAGCCATTGATAGCAATACCGGATATGCGGAAGTTTCGCTTGAAACATTGCCAGACTTTGCGGGAGACTACATTTTTACCAGTGCATGGACAGAAGATGTTGATCCGGAGACTGTTTACGGGACAAGTGTTTGGAAGGGCCTGCCTGCAGTAAAAAATAACAAGGTTTTTCAGATTGATCAGAAGGGTGCCTTTTTTAATGACCCAATCTCCTTAGAAGCGCAACTCACGTTTATTGTAGAAAAATTAACGTAGAAGAAAAAACCCCCGAAACACATGTGATCTGTGACCCGTGAAGTGGACACTTTTAAAAAGTGACACCGGTGCGGGTCATTTATGTTCTAGATGCCATGTTGCAAAGTAACCAAAATTGTGACATTCGGAAACAAAAAAAGAGGAGTCGAGCGTTAGGCCCGACCCCTCGAATCTCCTAGTTTTGCGTAGCCGCGTGCTACTGCACAGAGATTCCTTTGAACGAGTTACTCTATTTTTGAGACAAATAGTTTAATTTGTACTCAGGGATGTTTGTAACATCGATGAAATAATCATGTTTTTGTAAAAGAGCGTGAATCAAATTGAGTAACTTCCCTCTTTCTTCTGGGAAGTTAGGCACGATTTCGAACTCTGCTCTCCAGTGACAATCTGGCTTATTCTCTAAAAAGCCAGAAGGAACCTCTAACACTTCTTCTGATGTTTCATCTAGCTCTTCTCTAGAGAGAATAACAGCCTTTATAAAGTTTGCTCTGCCGAAATCATCTTCTTTTTCTATCCCTTTTAATTCAGGAAAGTCATCTAACGTGCTAGCACGTCGATAATCAATAAGGATCATGCAGTAACGCGGCTTAGCTAAGTACTTATCTCTTAAAAAATATGCTTCTACTGTTTCTAAATTGAAAATCCGCTCTAAGTAAAAGTTTTTCATTTAATCGACCTTTTTAGGGTTATTTGATCTTCTTATTGTAACAAATTACTTCCTTTTTTTCTTAGGCTTTTTTGGTTCGTTAAGTTTATCCTTCTCTTCTTGCAGGTCTGCTCCTTTTTTGTACAGCCTAGTTGCTCTTATCTTTTTGGCTGTTTTAGAACTCATGCAATCATCAAAAGTTTGACCGTGACTTGCAGTGCCATCCACATTCTCTACCGCAATCTCAACATCTTTATTGTATACATGGACGTGGTATTTACCATTACCTACAGGTGGGTCTAGTCGAATTCTAAATCCCTTACTGATATGGTCTATATTTTCCCAGTTACTACTAGCAGAAGCATCGTTGTTGAAATTAGGAATGGATGTACCTCCACTGAAAACAAGAGAAAACATTAGTAAAAATAGGATGATTTTCTTTTTCATTGATCTATCTCCCTTTATTTTTAAGATTAGACAACAATACTAAAATTTTCCTTTAAATTCAATAGAATTAAATGTAATTTAAATTTAAATAAATTTCTGGTTATTTAATCTTTGGTGCAAAGAAAATGGCTCTTTCCAACTTTTGGACATAGTTCTCTTAGTCGATATGTCCATTTCTCCTCATATGCAGGCGGATTGCCTCTTACTTCGATTCTTCTGAATAGGACTTGAACTTTTTCCCTTTCATTGCCATAAAAATACACCCCTTAGTTTGCATCGGTTAAACCAGGGGGTTTTTCCAATGTCTATTCTAAGGGGTGCACTCTAACTAGTATTCGGGGGTTATTTCTATTTATCTAGCGGTTGTAATAACTGCTAAGCGCTGGGAGCAGACCCAGCGGATTTTTCCGCAAGTCCTTGGCGCTGAAGAAAATGCTGCCTTGAACTTCGGGAACCATCGCGTTGTAATTCAACTGGTTGATGATCTCCTGGGCACTCTGCCAGCCAGCTTCAGCTGTTCCCAGCTTGTAAGGCGAATGACCGATGTAGAGCTTGACGTTTGTCCCTTGTACTTCGTTTGCCCACCAAGTGACGAGCTTGTCGTATTGAGCAGGGGCGAAGGAAAAGCTCCAGTAAATTTGCGGGGTCACATAATCGATCCACCCTTGTTGAATCCATGTGCGCACATCGGCATACATGTGGTCATAGGCAGTGACGCCAGCTTTTGTATCGGAGCCAGTCGGATCAACGTTGCTATTGCGCCATACACCGAATGGACTGATCCCGAACTGAACGTGAGGCTTGACGCTCTTGATGGATTGATTCAATTGCTGAACAAACTGATTGATATTATCGCGACGCCAGTCTGCTTTGGACACGATTTTTTTGCTGTTGTAAGCCTTGAATGCTGCATCGTCCGCGAAGTTGACATTGGAAGGATAGAAATAGTCATCCAGATGGACACCATCGATGTCGTAGCGCTGCACGACTTCCATCACTTCATTGATAATTTGCTGACGAGCCTGTGGGATACCTGGATTGATGTACAGCTTTTTGTTTGCGTTCACAATCCAGTCAGCATGCTGCTTGATCACGTGATTCGCTGGCAACTGGTCTGTTTTGGCGTCCGTAGTCGCACGGAACGGGTTGAACCAAGCATGGAATTGCATCCCGCGTCTATGCGTTTCTTCTACCATAAAGGCAAGCGGGTCGTAGCCCGGATCTTTCCCTGGCGTACCCGTCAAAAATCTGGACCATGGAACGAGTGTAGAAGGATACAGAGCATCTCCAGATGGACGCACTTGCACGAAAATAGCGTTCATTCCCATGGCTTGCAGTTCATCGAGTAGCTGTATGTATTCTTGTTGCTGCTTCGCTTGGTTTCCGTATGAACCGGAAGATGGCCAGTCCAAGTTGTAGACTGTCGATACCCAAACCCCGCGCAATTCTCCATTTGTCACGACAGGTGTGCCTGGCTCCATTCCGCCAGTTTCACTCAATACATCCTGAGGTGGTGGAGTCATCGTAGCCACGTTGCCGCTTTGCAAGCGAATCGTTTTTGTTTTGTCTTCCCAGTTTACCGCAAGGCCTAGCTGCTCGGACACAAAACGAAGCGGAACCATGACTCTTCCTTGCTTGTTCTGAACGGAAGCATCGAGTGGGACGCGGTTGTCGTTCACTTGTGCGTTCTTCTGATTAACCGTCATGGACAACAAGGTATCTTGTTTACGAATCGTCGCTGTTTGGGACTTCGGCTCCCAATTCACTTCGGCTCCCAGGTTTTCGCCGATCACACGCATAGGGACCATGGTAACGTTAGCTTTTGGGATTATGTACGGAGCGACGTCACTTTTGATTGGTTGCCCGTCCAAATAGATGCTGATACCAGAGGTTGTCTGTGCGGCCTGCACGGATATCCCCATCGTTGGAATACATAGTACGAACATTAGCAAAAGCATAAACCACTTGCGTACCTTCATTTTTGCCAATCCTCCGACAAGTATAGATTTGCTGTAAAACTTCAGCATATTATGCGTGTTCAAAAAGACGACTTTTTGAACTTCCTTAAAACGTTAGACGCTCTATTATATCGCTTTGTTACGGTCAAGTGGGAAGATAATTGTAACGATTCGCTCCATTTCGGCAAAAAATGACGAGACTCATCTCAGGAAGGGAACCACCCAAGCTTCTCGGGAATAGGCAGAAGCATAAGTTGTTTTCCCCGCTGGTCAGGGGACGAAGCTGAGGGAGAGGAATGCAAGAATGAGTTCTTTTCTTGTGCAAAAGGTACCGATTGTTTTTGTTCCGGGGCTGTTCGGGTCGATGAGTGATCAAATTATACCGGGTACAGGTGATTGGGGCTTCGGGTTTGCCCGAACTGCTTATGAGCCGTTTATCCGTTTGCTTGGAAAAATGGGGTACCCGCTACATGAACAATTGTTTGTGGCCTTTTATGATTGGCGCAGGCCAATTGATATTTCGGCTGAGCGCTTTTTGCTGCCTGTCATTGAGCGCGCGAAACAAACGACGGGCTCACCTTATGTCAACCTTATATGCCATAGCATGGGTGGCCTTGTGGCGAGAGCGTATGTCCAGGGCGAGTTTTATCAAAACGATGTCGATCAACTGCTCATTTTTGCGACTCCCAATGCAGGATCGCCTGTTGCCTACAGCTATTGGGCGGGAGGGAAGCTGCCGCGTTCTGTTTCTGCCAAAAGAAATGTAGTGGAGCTATACATGAATGTGTATCTGGCATACTTGGAGCAAAGCATCCCTTTTAATCGTATACAAGCTATTCACCGACACTTTCCCAGCCTCCTAGATCTAACCCCGTCTGCTGCTTATGGCGATTATTTGCTGGAGAAGAAACAGGGAGTAGAAGCCTTTGTGCCCTACAACAAGATGGTCGTGAAAAATCGTTACATGGACTACTTGAACAGCACGATGGGGGTGATCGCAGCACGAAAGATTCGCGTTACACTGGTGGCTGGGATTGGGCATGAAACAATCCAATACCTGCGAACGGTTCCCTCGCTGTCTCCCGATAAATGGGTGGATGGTAGAGTAGTAGGTTCGATCAATAGCGACGCTGGCGATGGGAATGTCATGGCCAACAGTGTATTTGCCCTGGAAGGTACACGTTATTACGTCGAAGCGACTCATCTGGATATTTTATATAAAAGTGAACCGTTATTAAGGCAGCTGCTGGAGTAGTGAAAAAAGAGGACCTAGCTAGGCTTACCTAGTCGGTCCTCTAAAAGAACTACGCTTTTTTGTTTTTGCGGTACATGATCGAAATACCAATCATGATCGAAATGATGCCTGCAACGAGCGGGATAGGATTAGTCTGCTCTCCTGTCTGCGGCAATACTTTACCCGTAGACGGAGATTCGTTGCCGGTTTGGTCTAACACGTTGGAGTTGTTGGTAGCTCCCGAATCGTTCGGTTTGCTCGTATCCGGCGGATCAGCAGGATTTCCCTTACCTGGTTCCCCGCCACTGTCAACGACAACCTCACCTTGCGTTTGGGCATACGAGGTTGTCGTGAAACCGAAAAAGTTTTTGGTGATGAACAAAAGTGCCACCATAACGATCCAAGATTTCCTTTGCATATGCTCCTCCTGTAGTGAATAAAAAGCTGTCCATTCCGTCTTTTCGGTAGGAAGTGTTAGACGCTATGAGTGCTTCCGCGATGACCTGCCAAACCAACATTGTTCACGCCGAATTCCTTGGCTGGTTCGATCAGGTTTTACAAATCCTGCTAGTAGAGAACAACAGATTCACCCACTGTTCCAATTGTGAAAATATGCCTAGAGGTATCTTACTCTTTCGACCTAAACAATTTCTGAACACGAAAAAAGCCAAGTGGCTAAATGCCCTTCTTGGCTCTTTGAGTCAGTCTGCTTAGTGTCCGATTATTGGTTCAAGTCTTATCTTATCAAGCTGAAAATACTGATGAAGAAGAGAGGGAATTTCCTTCTCTTTTTCCATATTTCGACGTAAAATGATAGAGTACATATAGCATGGCTCGTCAAAGGTAGTTGTTGGCTCATTCCCTTGAGAAAGGGGGTGGGATTATGGAAGTGTACCAAGCAATCAATCTCATGCTCATGTTTGGCATGTTCTTGCTTGCGTTACTTACTTTCATCAACAAAAAGAAATGACTACCTTTGACCGTTGAGGAGGTTAGGTAGTCATTCTTTGACTCTTACAATTCTGAGCCAATAGCCCTAGCGGGTTGGCTATTTGTACAGGGGCAGGGATGCGGTAACATCCTTGTCCCTTTTTATTATACGATGCTGTTACGTCCAATATAACATATTTTCATTTATACGTTCAATCAATAGAGAGCAAGAGATCACCTTCTATCTCTGCAGGAATATGGGTTCTGTTCAGCTATCAAGGATTCGCTTTCGCCCGTAACAAATTCAACCCCATCCCGATAAAAACAATCCCCGTCAGCTTGTTGAGAATGACAGAGAACCTCGGATTATTACGCAGCTTTTTGGTAGCAAATGAAGCAAACAAAGCAAGAAGACTACACCAAATGCCGCCAGTTACGGTAAAAGTAAGGCCAAGAATCATGAACGGAAGCGGACCAGCATCTGTCGCGCTAACAAATTGCGGGAGGAATGCGATGAAAAACAGGGCGACCTTTGGGTTCGTGACACTCGTCAGGATGGCCTGCAGATAAACCTTTTCACCCTTCACCTTCATGGAATCAGCCGTGTCGAACGCCGGGGACTCCTTCGTCATAATCATGCGGATGCCCAAATAGACGAGGTAGGCGACCCCCAATATTTTGACGATGTTAAAAAGCACGATGGATTGAGCCAAAATGAGTGACAAGCCGAAAGCAGCCAAGAGTGTGTGAATGAGAGAGCCTGTCAAAATACCGAGAACCGAAAGAATACCAGCCTGTTTTCCTTGCGAGATGCTGCGTGTAATGATGTACATCGTGTCTGAGCCGGGTATCAGGTTCAACATGATCGCGGTCATTAGAAATGCTTCATAATGAACGACTCCAAACATCTCTTCTCACTCCTTTTCTATCTATAAAAAACAAATTATAGAATAGTCTGACACGAGGCGCAATGCGAAAAAAATGAGAAAAAGCTCCAGACGCGGATCGAAGAGGATTCATTCGTGTTGTCATGATCGCGAGGGGAGCTGATTGTATTCAGTTGACTCATTACGGCGTTGATTGGGTAGCGCGTATCCACCCTTCTTTTCCATCATAAACAATTTGGTACCAGCCATTCAGATCTGCGATGACTTGGAAGGAACCGTCTGCTGCTATCTGACCGAGCTTCTCATGCTCTTCACCGGGCCCCGCAAAAACATCGATTTTTTGAGCGGAAGGGGTGGTCTGATCAGTTTCATCTGTCGACCCTTCAGCGGGGGAAGTACCTTCTCCTGACTCGTTGCCCTCGGTCGTTTCTTCGGAGCCCTCTTCCAAGTCCGCCAGCTTTTCTATGTAATCCAAGCCATTGTCCGCTAGCTTGAACAAAGCGATTTCATTTTCCCCTTTGCCTACCGCATTTTTCATGATCACATGCTCGGAGTCTTCTACGCTGAGTTCATCCGCCTCGACCGCAAATCGCTTATCGAGGGACTCTTTTGTCAAATTCGGAGAGAGAGCGGTGTAGGAGCTGGCGCGCTCTTTACCTGAAGCACTCACGATAATCACAGGCTCCTCTTTACTTCCGAGTGTATCATCGATCTTAGTCTTGGCGGATTTCATGTCCATATCCAGCGATTGATCCAGATAGTAGAGCGAATCATTTGGCATTTTGGCTGCGAAGTAAAGACGTTGGTCCGCCTCGGAGAGTCCAAATGCGTAAAGCTTTGCTCCCCAGCGATCTGTGCCGGAGAGCATTTCGGTGAATGTTCTGTCTGGATATCTCAATTGCAATAAGCGTGCTGGATCGTACTCCAACCAGAGCTTTTCCAGATCGGACAGGAGTGTAGCCGTATCCTGGAGCGGGTTCAGCTGTTCGTACAATTCACGCGCTTTGGTGAACTCGAACGACTTGATGTATTGTTCTGCCTGCTTGAGCTTGCCCTCCAGATAGCGGGTGATCGAATCGAGTACAGGCGAATCAGTAGACAGCACATCCTGGATTTTGCGATAGGCGGCTGCCATGTCAACGAAGGCACTCAAATCTTTCGAACGGATGACTTCCTTGATTTCAGCTAGCGCATACTTCTCCAGCTGCTTAACTAACCAATCTGTCTCGATACCCAATTTTTCGTAATGGCGCAAGCTGGTAGCCGTTTTGGTGATGACTTCTTCAAAAGGAGCCGAAGCGATCAGCGCCCGCAGCTTCGTTTTTTCATAGTCTTGGAACAAGGCCGTGAGCTCAGCCTGTTTCTTCTCTTTTCCGCCGTAGTATTCATCTGGTATGGCAAGGAGTGTTTCGATGAAAGATTCGTCCTGATAGTTTTCCTTTTCGAGATTCGATTGTGCCTTGGCTTTGGCTGTTTGCAAGGCATTCAGGTAATAATCGGAAAAGCTCTTGTCCATGCCTAAATGCGCGGTCAATTGCTGGAAAAACATCGCAGGTACGTCCTTTTGATTCTGGTATTTCTGTTTGAGCGCTTGGTATTGCTCATAGACTGCACCAATTTCCGCAACCTTTTTCTCAGAGATGGCAGAGCGTGATTGCTGGTGAAGCCCTTCCAGTTCAGTTCGGACAGAAGTCAGCTGGAACATGGTCGTATTCCACTCGTCATCTCCGTAGGTAAGGACAGCCATATCATGCGCACGAGAAAAGGTTTCCTCGGCTTGTAGCAGGTTCTTCTGTTCATAATACGCCTTTGCCTGTTTATACAGCGTAATCTGCTTGTACCCGAATCCTAACTTGAACAGAACAGCGATCAAACCCAAGACAAAGAGTCCGAGAAAAATATTGCGAACCCAGAGGGACCTGTAATAGGGAGAAATAGGCATCATCAAAGGCTCCTTTCCTTACAGTAAGCCTTTAAAATCGGGGTCAAACGCGTAATGCGTATCCACCCTGTTTTTGGTAAAATAATATAGTTGTTCCCAATCTTCATTCTTATGGGTTTGTACCATTTTTGCCAATCGCAGAAGGCGCTCCCGCGGCAAAAAATCGATAAATTCGATAATCAGATCCTGATACTCGTCCACATAAGACTTCATGCGGAGCGCTGCACCTGCCACTTGGCCGATGAGCTGATCCCCGTTTTCTAGCAACAATATTTGAGTTTTATAGCGTCTGACATATTGAAGCACAGATTTCTTGACGAGCGAAGGCTGGACCTTGACTACCTCGCGCACATATTCCATAAAGTCCTTGTCGTACATGGACGGGATGAGCGTTTCGAGCTCCAGCTCCATGTCTTTGCGCAGGACGTAATGATTGAGGAACATGATCTTGCGAATCTTGATCGTATCGGAATCGATGAAATGCCCGATTTCTCTCGTTTTTTCGTAAGCTTCCTTGAGATGTCCTTCTTTGACGTCATGGCCGACTTCCTCCAAATGACGGAGGAGAGACTTCTTGAACGTCTCCTGTTCCTTCTTGAGAAAACGTTGAAATTGTTCGTCTCTTTCATAGGAGCCGTATTTTCTCTGCATAACGAAAAACAGGACAAACAGCACACAGCCAATACCTCCAGCGAGTGCCAGTTGCATGAGCGTCTCCGCTGAGAGAACGGCAAGACAGACGAACAAGCCCAATAGCAAAAAGCGCGTCTGAACATAGCGGCGCGTCACGGTATGGGCAACCTGACGGATCGGAGTGTAGGCTCTGCCGCAGGTCTCACAATGCGACTCCCACAGGACATGGTATGTATGGCAACGCGTGCACGCTTGAATTCTTTCGTACGTATGAGCCGTTTTGCGGGTTTTTCGAAATTGAACGCCGATTCGTTTTCTCATGGTGAATCCCTCTTCTCATTCAGTAAGGCATGAAGATGCTGATCGATTTCGGCGTTGGAGAGATTGCGCCGTTTTAGTCGCAGCAGCTTGAGGAATCGGACCGCTAGCAGCAAAAAAGCCGCAAACAACAGAAAGTAAGTTAACATAAAAATTCTCCTAACGAAGTTGTCGAAATCTGTAACAAAGAATCATGTCGTATCGTATTACGAGTAAGGGGCAATCATTCTAGTACTTTTTTATCATCTGTCTTCTACTTCTTGAATCTAGTGGTAATAGTGTCATAGTCTTACTTTCTTTGCAACTGTTCACAGATGTCATTTTTTGAACCCGAATACGAAAAGGAGCACTTATGAAAATAATACGATTCCGAATGTTATGTCGATACGTAGTATGTCTCGCACTGCTCTTGGTCAGTGTCCTCTCTGTCACTCACCCGGGCTATGCGCAAACGAGTGGAAACAATATGGACGCGGTACTGGTCGTGGACGTCAGCAACTCCATGACCCAAAGCGACAAGAACAAAGTCAGCAACGAAGCGATGAAAATGTTCGTCGACATGACGTCGATCCAAGCGAACAAGATCGGGGTAGTCGCGTATACCGACAAGATCGAGCGGGAAAAAGCACTGCTTGAGATCAATTCCGAAGAAGACAAGAACGATATCAAGGCATTCATCGACAGCCTGCAAAAAGGAGCCTACACCGATATCGCCGTCGGGGTAACCGAAGCAGTAAAAATCCTCGATGCAGGACGCAATCCAAACAATGCACCAATCATCGTGCTGTTGGCAGACGGTAACAACTATTTGAACAAAGCATCAAGCCGTACACAAGCACAGTCTGATCAAGAGCTGAAGCAAGCAGTGAAAGAGGCCAAAGACAAAGGCTATCCCATTTACACAATTGGGTTGAATGCAGACGGTCAGCTTAACCGCACGACCCTGCAACAGATTGCTACAGAGACAAATGGTAAATTTTTTGAAACAAGCACGGCGGACAAGCTCCCGCAAATCTTGAGCGAAATCTTTGCGAATCATCTGAAGCTGAAGGTTGTCCCTGTTAAGAGCTTCGTCGCAAACGGTCAAGCTCAGGAGATTGCAATCCCAATCCCGAACGGCAGCGTCATGGAAGCCAACATCTCGATCATGTCGCAAAAACCGGTGGAAGTGAAGCTGTTCGATCCAGCAGGTAAGGAAGTACAAGTCCCTTCGAATCAGGTCAGACTGTCGAAGTCCAATGCGTACACGATGATCAAGCTGGTCAAGCCACAGCAAGGCGATTGGAAGCTACAGGTAAAAGGTGCCCCGAAGGAAAAAATCGATATTAATCTCATCTTCAACTACGATCTGCAATTGGAGATGGAGCCAGTCACAGCGAAGAGCTTCAAGGCTGGCGATGTCGTACCGATCAAGGCTGCGCTTGTTTCAAACGGACAAAAGGTAGCGAGTCCTGATCTGTACCAGCAGATGAAGGCGACACTGATCGTCCATGACAAGACAGACAAGAAGACGAATGAGGTCGTCCTGAACAACACGGGCAGCGGGTTCGAAGGCAGCTTCACCATCCCGGCTGACCATACGTACGAGATCAAAATCAAGGCAGAAGACACCAGCTTTTACCGGGAAACGAAGCCACTCCTTGTAGATGCTGCGAAAACGGCAGGTTCTGGAGCGAACAAGCCTGCGACAACTACGGACCCTGCCGCCGAATCGAAACCATTTCCATGGTTGACCGTAGTAGGAGGTACCGTGGTTCTCATCCTGTTGATCGGTGCAGGCTTGTACGCACTGTCGATCTATCGCAAGGCGAACAAGGGCTTCTCGGGCCAGATCGCCATCGAGATCGTGGATGAGGATACAGGAGAGAAGTCCAATCCGCAGTACAAGAAGCTGAATGCGTTCAAAGGAAAAGTAAAGCTGCACCAGCTCTTGCAGCTCGCCCCTGAGTTTGCGGAGACAGAGAAAGTCATCCTTTTGCCAGGGAAAAACGACACGCTGATCATCGAAAACCGTTCGACCTGCCGAATTGAAAAGGCGGGGCGTGTACTCGATGCAAGCAAAGGTAAAGAGCTGAAGAAAAACGATCGCATCAAAGTTTCATTAACGAATGTGAACAAATCGGTCTTTATTGATTACATCGTCTAGGAGTGAGTCGATTATGAAAGCAGTTGTGAGAGAACACATTCAACAATTGGACGTATCCCTCGGCGGAGGAATCGTCAGTGACAAGATTCGCGTAGATACAATTGACAACCCGATGCTCGTCATCGGTCTTGGCGGTACAGGTATTGATGCGCTGTTGCGCCTGAAATATCAAGTGAACAGACGCTTCAAGCTGCCGGTAGACCCGCTGTCCAAGAAGCGCAAGGAAAAGCCGGACAATATCGAATTCATCGCGTTTGAAACGAACGAGCATGACCGCAACAAGAAGTACAAGGGCATTGGGCTCGATCCAGTGACAGAGTTCGTTCTGTTGTCCAATCCTGAGATCGGCGGCGTATTGCAGAACCGCAGCATTCTGGAGCCGTACATTACCGATTGGCTTTCGCCGGAGCTGACGATTACCGACGGAATCAGTGGTGCATCTGGTGTACGGCAGGCAGGTCGACTTCTTCTCTTTACGAAAATTACGCAGGTCGTACAAACGATTGAGAAAAAGGTGAAGATGCTGTGCGAGGGCACGAACAAAAAGCTGACCGTATTCCTCTTGAGCGGTTTGTCCGGGGGAACGGGGAGCGGTTGCTTCCTTGACATTGCCTATATCGTACGCGGAATTTTGGAGCGCGACTTCGGCAGTGCCGGGGTAGACAAGGTGAATACGCTGGGCTACCTGTTCACGCCTGACGTCAACCTGTCGAACAAGAGCCTCAGCTCCCACACGCGCGACTACATTATGAAAAACGGTTATGCGGCGTTGAAAGAGCTGGACTACTGGATGAATGCGGATGAGCGTAATGAGCGTTTCCGCCAGCAATACGGCAACGTGCTCACCGTACAATCGCCAATGCCACCATTCAACCTGTGCCATTTGATCTCGGCGACCAATCTCGAAGGCAAAGCATTGGAAAATGCCTACGATTACTGCATGAACGTAACCGCGGAGAACATTACGAACTTCATGGCGAGTGAAGAAAAGCGCTCGGGCGAAGAGTTTGCGATCCACGACTATATCAGCAACATCCGTACGAACATCAACCAGATGCCAAAAACGTACGCAGCCAACTATCAATACAACGTCATCGGTGCTTCCTCTGCTGTCTTGCCGATCGAAGAGATGACGACATACTTGGCCTATCGCTTGTTTAAAAAGATGGAAAAAATGTTCACGGTAGCACCAACGCAAGAGGATGCGGAGAAATTCGCCCGCAAGCTCGGGATCGACATCGACTCGATTTCACGCAAGTTCGAGGAGCGCGTTCCTGAACCGTTGCCAGGCTATGAAAACAGTGAGCGTCTGAACTACAGCAACGTGATTACCCAGCAAGTCGTGAGCATCGACCACGAGCTGGAGCAAGGCTATCTCGCCAAAGCACGTGAAGCGTACATCAAATGCAAGAAGCAAACCCCAGGCGACATGATCTCTGTTTTTGGCGAAATGATTACGCGCGTGTTTCTGCACCCGCAGCAAGGACCGTTCTATGCGTCCCGTCTGATTCATTCGGACAAAGGCTATTGCCTGATGAAAATGATCCTCTCCTACATAGAGAGCCTCAAGGCGAATCTGGAGAGCTACCCGCGTGAGATCGAGGGCGCGCGTGAAAATGCGGATGAAAAGCTGGGCGATGCCCGCAGTGCCTTCATCTCCAAGGAGAAGAAGAAAAACAGCTACATCGAAGCGAAGATCAACGAATACCAGCTCCTGGCTGATCAGGAAAAGCTGGAGCAAATGATCGAGTTCTATGAAGAGCTGCACCGTTTGTTGAATGCAGAAAACAACCGCATTTATAACGTATTTACGGAGATTCTGAACGCACTCAACCAAATTTTCGAGCAAAACGGCGACATCCTGATCAACGGTGGAGAAGAGAGCGACCGCACTGGCAACAAGACGTACTACTGGAACATTGTCAGCGTGCCGGATATCTCGAAGGTAGTCGGGAACATTCTGGAGCAAAAAGACGCAGATGACCTGATCCGTGATTTCACCAGCGAGCTTCTGCGACATTCCGATCAGTGGGCGAAAGAGCAAGAGCTGGATATCGTCAGCTCGATTTCCGAATTCCTCTCGGATAAGTTCGGTGAGCTGATCACCAAGTCAATGGAAGAGTTTCTCGTGATCAAATACGGTCAAGACGAGACACTGGATCGCATCGTAGAGCGCAAGATCGCGAGCAAGCTGGATGAAGAGGCGATTCCGGTCTTCCATTTGAGCAACAATCTCGGCAATATGCACTTCCCTTCCTGGGGCTTTGTATCCGTGCCGCTGAAAGCACCATCGATCCTGAAGGGGATTAAGAACTACCAGAATACCGCCATTAGCGGCTCGCGCTTCACGGTTAAGGAAAGTGAAGTGAAAAACCGCATTTTCTGGCTGAATACGAAAAACGGTGTTCCGCTGTTCGCTTACACACCGTTGAAAGTATACGAAGAAAGCTACGAGCGTACGATTTTGGATAGAGAGGGTATTGGTCGCCATCTCGTACAAACCGAAAAGAACAACTGGGCTTACCTCCCATCACCGATTCCGGAAAAATCGTGGGGAGATACGTACCAAAACAGCCGCATCAAATCGTACAACGCCAAAGTACGCGAGCTGTTTGAACGTGCAGTGCGCTACGGTGTCATCCGCGAAAAAGGCAGCGACAGCCAGACGAGCAACCGCTATGAATCCATCGTGACGAAGCCTTTCTCCGTGGCTGCTTTCTTAGCCAAGCACCAAGCTCAAGGCGACGCAACCAAGCTGAGCCCAGGCGAGATCAAGCGTGCATTGGTAGAGCTCAAAGGCTTCATGAGAGATGGTCTGGAGCAAGAATCTACGCGTGATGTTTTCGGCAGTGTCAATGAAGAGATGGCAAAAGAAAACCTGATTCGTTATCCAGAGCAGATTCGCCTGATCGAACAAGAGGTGCGGAAATACGAGGAAATCGAAGCCAAAATCCAGGAGCTGGAGCAGATCGTAGGTGCCATCAAGGACGAAGAAGAGCTGATGACCCGATTCATCGAAGCTCTATACACCGGTACGATTTGCAAGCGTGGCGCGCTGTACGTCTACGACAAGGATGAGGAAGAAGAGGCGTGGGAGCCATTCATCAACCTGATGAAGGTCAACAAGCATGTAGAATTCGCCATCTATGAAAAATACCGCGCACTGGATCACAAGAGCATGGCCACAATCCAGCGCAAGGCTGCAAAACGCAGCGACGCGATGACTTCAGCGGAGGATACGCAGCAACTGGTGGCAAAGCTCGATGAGATCACTGCGGCTTTCCTGGAAACGAAGAACGATCTGGAATACGACCGCGACGAATACGTAAATGGTGAAGAGCTGTACCAGTTCTACAAAAAGGTTTGGTCCAAAGTAAACGATATGCGCAAGACGCTGCAATAAACAATCACGATGTTTCGATCCCCCGAAGAGAGGGGATCGTTTGATAACCGAGGAGGATGCATGAGGGATTTGATTGGAGAGTTCGCGACCCAATACGTTACGGAATTGGAAAGACAACTGGATAGCGGAAACGGACAGCGAAGCATTCAAAACCCCGTGCTCTTCCTTTTTCTCGGGGATAAGAGCGTAGAGGCACTGCAAGCTGTTCGAGCCCATAACGAGCGCAATTGGCAAAATAGTCACGGTGTTCTTTATGTCCATGCGTATCAGGACAAAACGTGGGAGCATCCGCAAGTAATCGGCTGCCGCTTGCCGCAGGCAGATTCCGAAAAGAAAAAGATGCGTACGTCGATCCACGAGCGTTTTTTACTCGATGAAGCTGTCACCATGGAACTGAACAAGGTGATGAAACTGGCAAGCGTGCGGGTAGCGGAAATGGGCAAGTTGTTCACTGCTTTTCAGCAAGTCAATATTGCTGTCGTGGCAAGGGCAGATGACCCTGCCACGATTCTTTTGCCAGAGCTGACGCTGCTTCTCAAGGGCTACCTCAACGAGCTGTTTAAAAACGTATCCGTCGATCTGTACGTCCTGCTTCAGGAAAAGAACAACGGGGAAGCATTCGGGTTCTCGACAGCGCTCTCGGTCAGCTTTTTGGAAGAGGTCAATCGCTATCAGCGGAGCGACTACAGCTATCGAGCGAATCTCTTGGTAACGGAGGATCTCGTGAAACTGCCTGTGGAGCATGTGAACGCCCCGTTATTTTCACTGGCGTACCTATTGAGTGACAAGACAGAACATGGCTTGTTTATCGAAGGCGGCATGCAGGAGAATTACGAGCTGATCAGCAAGCTGGTACTTTTGAATAACAAAAAGGCAGAGTCCGAATTCCACGAAAGCAATGAGGGCTATAACAAGCTGCAATTTATGCGTAGTATTACGGTCGATCACGGGCAGACCAGATTCGCGTCGGCCGGACTATCCAAAGTGAAGCGACCGACTCATGCGATTGCGTTGACGGTGCTATCCGCTGTATTTGACCGCTATTGGGAGCGGCTCAAGGAAGGCGAGGTCTTGCCGAAAACAAAAGCGCGTGAGAAGCTCGGCTTGACTGCGCATGATTTGCAGCGAAAATTGGCTGGAATTCTTCCCGAGGATCGCATTGTGGAGGAAATGACCGGGCTAATGACCTCTGGCATCAGCTATAGCGAGCTTTGCAGCATGAACATGCGTGAAGCGGAGCTGGCATTGTTTGACGGCAGCAGCCAAGCCTTCTTTGAGGCGAATGTCGTATCCGATGCCAGAAAGCGTTTGGAGCACATGCTGTCTCAGGAATCCTTGGCTGATTTGATTCAGGAAGCGATCATCGAGGATGAACGGCTTGGTCTGTACGCCGCGTACTATCTCACAGCCGAACACGCCAATGGTGCAAACCTTTTAGATGAGCTGCGCACAGGAATTCGCGAGACATCTCGACAGGTCGAACAGATCAAGGCTGAGCTGGTCGACATCTACCAAGAGCGAGTGGATCGGCAGGACATTCGGGTAGGCGGGTTTTTCACACGGGATAAAGAGCGTGTGCGGACGTTTATCCGCCATTTGCTGGATACGGTTTATGGCAAAAAGCTGGAGCTGCTGGATTGGGAGCTTATGCTTGCGATCTTGGTCAGCTTCGAGAAACAGACGGAGCAGATTCACCGGCAATTAGGTGAACAAGCCGAGCAGCTGGAAGCCTTGCATAAGCAACTGCGAGAAATCGCCCAGAAGAGCGTGCGAGAAGCCACGGACTACTTGGGCAAAAATGTCGACGAATATTATGAGTCCGTCGTTCATGAAACGATACGGTCATTGGAAGCTTCGCGCGGCAGTGATTTTTACATGGAACAACGGTACATTGGCAGCGGCGCTCTGCTCAGTGGGAATCGTCTCGCCGGACTTGTGGAGCGTCTATGCCAGTTTTGCCGGAACGAGATTCTCACCCGAGCGCCATTTGCTTTGTCTTTTGAAGCAGAGCTGCTTGCGCGTGCGAATGTCGGGGTTGCTTACGATAACAGGACGGTGCTGACCAAGGAGGATTTGTTCCTTGATCTGGCATTGGTGCTGGAAGAGCGGGCAGCGGTTCACATCGAAGTGTTTCATTTTCTGCAAAAGCATCGCTATGAGGAGAAGTATTTGTTTGCAGATATTCACAACGACTTCGTCCAGTATGCGCTGCGCAAGGATGAGAGCACGCGGACCTACAAGCTGGGCTGCATCCACGAGGAACAAAAAAGCGGCATAGAAAAAATGAACCTGATGGGTGGATTCGGCATGGAGGATTTGATGTTTTACCGCAACAACAAGAAATACCATGCTTCCTATGAGGAGAGCGGGTTTGTCTTTCACCGCGTGGGAGGAGATGAGTCGTCATGAGTCAGAGAAGGGTTAGCTTACTCATGCTATTGTGTAGTCTGGTAGGTGGCGTGATCGGATTTTTGGTCGGGGAAGTGATACTCGGCAAATTGTCCGGAGAAATACCGCAATGGCTGTTAATGGGACTTTATTTTGGTCAATATGCCTTTTTCGTAGGATTGATGTGTCTCATTGCGGAAATGATCTCGCCACGACTAAATGGAATCGGGTGGAAGCAGCGTTATCTGGGCTTTTCCTGGAAAATGCTCGTGCCCAGCACATTTTTAATGGTGGGCGTAGTGGCGATGCTGCTTCAGCTGCTGTACGGGTCATCATTTCAACAAGCCAGTGGAGCCAACAATATTGTGATGGTGCTGGATACGTCAGGCAGCATGCAGCAGTCTGACCCGGATAACCAATTGTTCAAAGCAGCGGCGGACATGGTGCAGCGAATGGATAGTGACATGAATATTGCGATTGTCACCTTCCATGATCAAACGAACGTCCTGCAACCACTCACGGAGCTCGGCAGCCAGTCCGTAAAGGATGACATCGCGAACAAGCTGCTTCAGTATCCAAGAACAGATGGAGGCACCCGGATCGATCTGGCGTTGCAAGCGGGCCTGGATCAGCTCCAGGCGAACCAAATGACGAACAGTACGGTGGTACTAATGTCAGACGGTTATAGCGATCTGGATATCCCTGCTGCACTCGCACCGTACAAGCAAAACCAGGTGATTGTCCATACGGTGGGCATGAGCAAAATCGATGCAGATGGCACGGCGCTGCTCCAGCAAATTGCTGCTGAAACCGGAGGCAGCTACTTCAATGTCGAACACGCAGACCAAATGACAGGAATCTTTGGTCAGATTTACGATATGAGCCGAATAGATCGCAATATCGTTTCTGAGCGGACAGGAGCGACAGAAGAAAGTACGTTTTATGCGATTACCCGTGTGGTCAGTGTTCTGATCATCGGTGCTTTGCTCGGCTTGGCTCTGGGGCTGATTTTTGACAATCGCCATCTGGCCAGAAGCTTTACGATTGGTGGAGCGGTATCAGGACTGTTAGCTGGACTTGTTTTGGAAATGGGTCTATCGTCGATCGATTTGGTCGATATGGTTGTACGTTTGCTGGCGTGCTCCTTGCTCGCCGTCATTCTGACACTGTTCACTCTCTTTGTGCCAGCTTCTACGAGTGGCGGATCGTCTTTTGCGAAGCGCAGACTGAACAACAGACAAAGCCCCCGTGCCTTGGATGCCGGGAACCAGAGCAGCAAACGGTTTGATCTGTAAAGGGAGCATGATGAACCATGATTAATCGGGAGGAAACAACAGAAACCTTCATCAAGGACGTCACCTGCCAGCATCAAGGGGGCGAATACGTGCTCAACTGGCATTGGGCGCAGGATATTCCGTGCGTGTACGTGCACAAGTCGCAGCTTGGCGCCCCTTTTGACGTGAACGAGGTCGATGATCGTCAGTTCAAGCTGTACACTCGTGAGGAGTACAAGGTACACAAAGGATTACGGGAAAAGACGGAGGGCATCGGCAGATACACGTACCGCATCTTTCCGTGCCGATTGGAAAATGGCAAGCCGATTCTACTTATTCCAGATGGGGACGCTCACGTGATCCATGTCAGCACAGGAAAAGCCAAGATCTACTACTCGTTCAAACGGGGCGGAAGCTGGTTTAGCAAGCATCAATCGTTGCAGATTCGCATTTTTTCAGAGATTCCGATCGCGCGGGACGTACTCTGCTACGTAAAAAAAGAAGGCTCTCCTCCCGCCCACAAGGATGATGGTACCCGATACAATTTCATTCGCGATCTCGAGCCCGGTGTCAATCTGATGCCGGAAATCGAGGTCAGGAAAAAAGACATCGTCCGCCTGTTTTTTACGGACGGGAAAACATACGGAGAAATGTACGAACTGATTCCTGAATAGGAGGGATGCGCCATGCTGTCGTTTTTGAAAAACATGTTTGAAAAGAAGCCGCAGGTCAAAGAACGGCTTCCTTTTTACGATATTGTCTGCCCATACTGCTTCGCCAAATACGGACCGGACCAAGTTGTCTTCCGTGCCACACATCACCGTCAGGATGACGAAGATTACGCGTTGCAGGAGGATGAGATTCTCAATGCGTACCGGGACAAGTTCGGACTGGATGCTATCGACGAGCTGGAAGCGGTGATTGATCCGGAATCCATTCCACCGGAAAACCATTTGTACGTCGATAATGTCCTCGCAGGGGTGACAGACCGATATGGAATGGTTTCGAAGCGCAGACTGTGCCCGAAATGCCACAACGAGCTGCCGATTACGGCTGGGAAGGCGCCGAGCAACATCATTTCGATTGTCGGGGCGTCGCAGGTCGGCAAGTCCGTTTACATGACCTCACTGATCCATACGCTGCAGAACACGACAGCGAATCACTTCAATGCAGCGTGTATGCCGCTCAATGCGCAGATTAGCCGCAAATTCCGTGAGAACTACGAGGCGCCTTTGTTTGAGCGTGGGCAGCTGCTCGATTCCACGCAAAAGGAAAAGCGTCAGGAGCCGTTCATCTTCCAGTTCATTTTCAAGGATAGCGACAAGGCACCGTTGATCCTTGTGTTTTTCGATGTAGCAGGTGAGGGAATGGTCGACCGCGAGTACCTGGAGCTGTATGCGGCGCATGTGAAAAACTCATCGGGTATCCTGTTCCTGGTCGATCCACTGCAAATCAAGACGATTCGCGATCGGGTCATGCTGCAAGCGGGGGATGAGCCAGGGGAATTTACTGCGAGATACGACGAGCCGCGTGAGGTCGTCATTACGCTGTTTGAGAACTTCATCGGCTATCAGGAGCAGAGCAAGACGCATATCCCGACTGCTGTCGTGTTGACGAAGAGCGACATGCTGAATGTGATCAAGGAAGACGACGGCGAATACATCAAGTCCAACAGCAATGTTTTCCGCAATTTCGTCCATGAACAATATTTAAATACGACTGAATTCGAGAACATCGATGGGGAAATCCGCCGCTTCATCGAAAAAGTCGACCGACCGTTTAAGGACGCGTTGGATGTTTACTTTACGAATACGGCCTATTTCGCTGTATCTGCGCTGGGAAGCAACCCGATCAATCAAAAAGTCAGCGGTGTCGTGACGCCGATTCGTGTTGATGAGCCGTTTATTTGGTTGATGCACCAGCTTGATTACATCGAGGGGAGGGAGCGGTAGTGAACAACCGTCAGCCCATTTTGCAGCAGTACTACACCCGCGGGCGACAAGGGGTTTTCCGTTCGAACGAAGGATACGATACTGTCGCCAAAACGCCAGGGCTGGATAACCAATTCATTAAGAAGACGCTCCATCCGTTTTGTGTGTACGATGCACCTAGACAGCTTCAGGAACGGGCGGAAAGCAATCTGGCGCTCTATCCGGAGTCGCTTCTCAGCTTCCAGGCCGAATCAGGAGAGATGGTTCTCGGCAGAAGTGTATTTGTGGGAGCGGACTTTACCGGGCAGCGCAATACGTTTTTCAGCCACAACTATGTCATCCCGGTAGAACGCCGGGACGAGTTCATCAAGAATCCGGGCAAAATCTTCGGTGTGCGTACTTTTGCAGATCGCCACGATGATACAGCAGGCAAGGAATTGCCGTCGGTTGATGACCTTCCTTCAGAAAATGGCTTATCACAAGACCGAAAGCAGCTGCTTGGGCAATTGGGCGTCGATGAACGTCTGTTCAAACAGCTCCTCTTTGCGGTGATGTCTTCGCTCGCAGCGAAAAAGAAGGTTTTCATTAGTCTGGATGTGGACATCAGTTCTGCATCCAGGAGTGCTGCTCAGCTGCTTGCGATTTTGTACAGTTGTCTGCCTTTTGAGATGCGCAGACATTTTGGATTTCTCACGTTTAGCAACGAGCCGCAGAGCAAAAAGCACATCCATGTCACGTTTGTAGAAAAAGGTAGCATCCGACCAGGTGGGGGGCACAGTGACAAGGACTTTTTGTTCGATTTCGCCCTTGGCCGCGTTCAAAACGTCGAGCTGCAGGACGGATCGCATGAATACCTCGACTTTGCGTGGGAGTATGTGAATGAACCGCGGATTCTGGATGCCTTCCACGAGTTTTGTGAGGAAGTACTGGCTGGAGCAGACAATGCAGTGGCTTTGAACATTCGCACGTATTACGAGCTGTGTGCGCTGTATTTGATTGAAAAAGGTCGACTGCCCATCTATGAGAGCAAGCGGGCGGGAGTTTGGCAGGCGTTGAACAGCTACTTGGGGCACAACAGCTTGACCAGCAAGAAACGACTGATCGAGCTTCAGGAAATGCTGATGCGAATCGAGGTAGAGGCGCTTTCGTCCAAGCAGCTCCCTGATGGCGAGACGATCAAACAAATAATTGAATCGTACCGCGTCACGAAGCAGGAACGCCTGCAGATGGATTTGATCCGCTTCCTGATGGACGTGTTGATGAAGGCCAAGACATCGCGACAGAGCAGCTACGTGGCAGAGGTGTACAAGCATTTGTCCAGCAATCGTGAGCTGTTTGGCTTCATGATGCGGACGATTTTTGGCTACCCTCAATTGGTGAAGCCGCTCTTTGAGGATTACATGACCGAGCGGGTAGCAGCTGTGACCAATCTGGACCAGATGCTGAAGGAAATACGGTTTTGGACAGAAACAGAACCACAAGCCATGCGCAATGCCATCTTTATTTCTACCACGACGGAAAAAGTTCTGCGTCTATTTGCACGTGAACGTCAAAAGCTCGCTGCCGCCATTACGATCCACCAGTTCTTCGAAAACATCGATGGGGGGCGCAGCTATGCTGATGAGCTGCTGGATGAGCTGGACAAGTCCTTGATGAAGCTCGTTGCCTTAGACACGCTATCCAAAGATGATTTCCAAGTTCTCATCGCTCTCTTGGAGGAGAAGCCACAGAGCTTTTTCGGAACGCTGGATATGGAAAGTCGCCACAAGCAAGAAATGCTCTTGAATCTGGCGAAGCTGCATGAGGAAAGAAGCACGCCACATCCGGCTGAGTTCTTCCGAAAATGGGACCGGGAAGCGATTTCGCTGCAACAAAGAATGATTCAGCATATGTTGGAGAAACCGCTCCAGGCTGACGAGTTCCCGCAGATCCCGCTGGTCTTTTACAGGGAAGATCATTTTGGTCAGGAAGGCTTCCATTTTGCAGAAATACTGGAGTATGTTCAGCAAAATGGCGGCGAGGCAGTGACGCTCTCCTTTATCCAGTGGACGATGAGCCAACGGATGTTTTTTGAAGGAAAGTATTTGCTGCCTGCCTACAGACAAGCATTGAAAGCCCTTTTCCTCGAAGAGAAAGGCAAGCGGCTGCGTGATAAAGAATGGAGAAAACGGTGGTATGCGATTCGAAATGCGGATTTCCGCAAGCTCCTGGAGGAGGTACGCAGCGAAACAGCGAACCCGCTCGTGAAGCTGTTTCGGCACAAGGCTACGGTGATATCCAGCTTGGTCGTCTTGCTAGGTGCCGGAGCGTGGGGCGGGTACGTGGTTTGGGGTCCACAGCCTGAAGCGGACACGAGTGCACAGGTACAGCCACCAGATACGCAGCCAGAGCCAATCCGTCCCCCAGCAGTGTTCGTGCCGGTGTATCGGTTGATGCTAGACGAGCCTGATATCCAGCCTGTCCGTGGCGGTCATGGAACGCAAAGCCAAGATGTTTCTACTGCCGAGCCGGTACATACAACCACACCGTAAGAAACCTCAAACGAGGCTATTCACGGAGGGTGACCGCTTTGATCAGGGTATCTTTGTTGGACAAGATACCCTGATTTTACCTTGACAAAAATTTTTATTTATGGTATTATTAAATATTTTATTATTGAATGATTCCTTGCTCCGTGATAAAAATGTAGTGGTAGAATGAAACGGTGTGAGGAGGACTAGGCAATGAAAGTTGACGCTGGTGTGAAAATGATTCCGTTACAAGGAGAGGCATTCGGTAAGCCAATGGTGATCTATCCCACCTTGCTTTGGGATGATGATCGAGCGGTGCTGGTAGATACAGGCATGCCTGGGTCTTGGGCGGCCATTCGTCAGGAGATGAGCCGTGTTGGCGTACCACCGGAACGTTTACAAGCAATCATTTTGACACATCAGGATCTTGATCATATTGGAAGTCTTCCAGAAATTGTTCGCGAGCTTGGCGGACAGGTTGAAGTATACGCGCATGAACTGGATCAGCCGTACATCGAAGGCACACGCCCTCTTATCAAAGCAAACCCGCAAAGCATGGCACCATTGTTAGCCATGTTGCCTGAAAAGGAACGGGAGCATCTGCAATGGCTCTGCGAAAATCCACCAAAGGCAATGGTACACAAGACACTGGCTGACGGCGAGAATCTGCCCTATTGTGGAGGAATTCGCGTCATTCATACGCCTGGACATACGCCGGGGCATCTCAGCCTTTATGTACAGGAGAGCAAGACATTGATAGCTGGTGACGCTCTGGTGTACATGAACGAAATGCTGCGAGGACCGATCCCGCAAACGACTTTGGATATGGAAATGGCAGAACGGTCATTGCAAAAATTTGTCGACTTGGAAATTAATGCAATAATTTGTTATCATGGAGGCATGTGCCAAATCAACGCGCAAGAGCAGCTTCACGCGCTGATCTAAAACGAATCCAGATTGGAATGTGTTGATATATGATACGTGGAGGACACCAAGCTGGAGAAATCCCTATGGTGTCTTTTTCGTTTCACCCTTGCATCGTCCTTTGCGATGGTTGTTCAATCTCGTGATGGGGAACGGGTGCCGAAGGAGAAGGTTTGTAGTATTTTTCCAGGGATTTATCCGAGCCTGTCCAACGGGCGAGTGTAGCGAGCACAGCGAACATGCCTTTTTGCAGGAAGCGTGGAATGATCGGCAGGTAAAACTGCCCCATCTGAAAAATTGTTCCCAAGAGAAGAATGTTTTTTGGGATAAATTGCTTTATAATCGGCAAATAAAAGCTGCGTCCGTCTGTATCGAGTCCATATCCGCAGCGGACAAATGCTTCAAAGGTACCTGCCGGGCGAATTTCGACATCAAAGCTGACGAATTCGTTGGAAGGGTTGTGAAACCCGTGAACCTTGTCTGTGGGAATGGTTAACTGCTCTCCCGGTTTCAGGATTACTTTTTTTCCATCAATCGTTACCTCTAAATTTCCAATTACACCTTCAAAGGTTTCGACAAGTTCGGTATGATAGTGTAGGAAAATCCCGTTGTTCGGTGGAAGATCGGTACGGAATAACAAATATTCCCCATTCGTTTCTTCTGTTGTCTTTAGAAAGGTGACCACTTCATTATTATGTGGGTTACTTACACTTCGACTTAAGTTTGACAAGACTATACCTCCTTGAAAAATAGTAAAAATAGATTACGTTGTGACAGAATATATATTAAATATAGATTATTTGTTCCGGGGCAACAATTAAAAAGATAGGATGTTCTACCTACAGATGGAGTGGATAGTATGAGCGGCATGATCGTGGTTCCAGGCTATAGGGTGGCAGAGTTTCTTTCCACTCATTCAAAATTGGGAATTTATCGTGGTTACAGAAATAACGACAATCTCCCTGTCTTATTCAAGGTACCAATGGAAGGACCTTCCCAAAAGGAATCCCTGTGGAAACTGAAGCATGAATATCGCATTCTTCAATCTTTGGAATCGAGTGCAGTCGAAACGATCATAGAGCTCGTCAATCACAATCGTGAGACGGTGATGATCACGGAAGATTTCGGGGGAGTGCCGCTCTCTTTGCTGATGAAGATGAAAGGACTGTCGCTGAAAGAGATGATCTTCATCTCGATCCGCATTGCTGCTTGTCTGGACGAAATCCATCAGCACGGAATTATTCATAAGGATATTAATCCCGCTCACATCCTGGTTCACCCGGATACGTATGAGGTAAAGCTTGTTAGCTTTGGCCTGGCATCTACATGTCACCAAGAGTACCAAAGTGTGATGAATCCAAAAGAATGGAAAGGGGATCTGCGCTACGTATCGCCGGAACAGACCGGGAGGATGAATCGTACAGTTGATTACCGCTCTGATATTTATTCTTTTGGTGTCACGATCTACGAGTTGTTGACGGGAAAGCTACCCTTTTTGACTTCGGACATGCTTGAACTCATACATGCCCATATGGCAAGAAAACCACTCGCTCCCTCCAGTGTAAAACCATCTGTTCCAGAGATTTTATCGGACATCGTCATGAAGTGCCTATCCAAAAATACAGAGGATCGCTACTTTAGCATGGCTGGCTTACGTGCAGATTTGCAGCGCTGCTACGATCAGCTTCAACAAAACGGTTTGATTACCCCATTTCCACTTGCTTTAGAAGACCGTGCGGATCGCTTGCGAATTCCTGAAAGGCTCTATGGACGTGAGCAGGAAATCCAGATGCTCATGGATGCGTTCGATCAAGTGACGAATGGTGCGACGAGGATGGTTCTCCTCAGTGGCAGTGCAGGCGTGGGGAAATCTGCTCTCGTGCTAGAAGCGCAAAAAGCGTTTTTGAAAGGCAGGGGACGTTTTGTTTCAGGAAAGTTCGATCAGTATAATCAGGCTGTGCCATATTCGGCGATCATTCAAATCTTTCAAGATTTGATTAAGCAGCTTTTAGTCGGTCATGAACGGGAACTGCTCGTATGGAAAGAGACGATCCTCGAAGCCGTGCAAGGACTCGGTCAAGTGATCGTGGATGTTATTCCGCAGCTTGAGGCGGTGGTCGGCAAACAGCCCGCCGTACCCGAGCTGCCCGCAGCAGAAGCAAAAAATCGGTTTCAATTGGTTATGCAACGCTTCATTCGGATTTGGGCGCGGCCAGACCATCCGCTCGTCTTATTCCTGGATGATTTGCAGTGGGCGGATTCTTCTTCGCTGTTCCTCATTCGCGAATTGATCGCGGATATGCAGCTCAGTCATTTTCTATTAATTGGCGCGTATCGTGAGCATGATGGCAGCACGATGAATCCGTTGATTGCGATTTTGACAGAGACAGGCATCAAGAGTCGCATTCTGCGTCAAGTTACACTATTGCCATTGAGAGTACCTGAATTCAATGCGTTGCTGGCTGATACGCTACATAGTGATCCAGTCATCACGAAGCCGCTGGCTATGATTATCATGCAGAAAACAGCGGGGAATCCGTTTTATTTGAGAGAATTCATCAAGACTCTATATGATCGCCACCTGTTGAGGTATGTGAGAGAAGAGCGTATTTGGCAATGGGATTTGGCAGAAATCGAGAAGCTTGGTACGACGGAAAATGTGGCAGATTTTCTCGTGGAAAAAGTGAGAAGATTGCCTGAGTCTACGCAGCAGCTGCTTGCCTATGCAGCCTGTCTGGGTAATTCGTTCTTGCTTTATTTGATAGCCAAGGCACGAAGTCAAACTGAATCAGTGGCTATCCAGCAAATATGGCCTGCGATCGAGGAGGGGCTGATCTACCCGGTTGAGGGAGCGGAATATTTGACATACGCTACGCTGGTTGAAGAAGAAACAGCGTCCCAAATGAAGATTCGCTTCCGCTTTGTGCATGATCGGATTCAACAGGCAGCCTATTCATTGTTATCCGAGACAGAGCGCCAACATATTCACGTCAAGCTGGGCAGGATGATGTGGGAAATGTCCCAAGGGAGTGAACCCAACTTCTTGTTCGAGATTTGTGATCATATGTATCGGGGCAAAGACATACTCGAAGATCAGGCAGAGCGTATTCATGTAGCGCAGTGTCATTTGCTCGCAGGTCAAAAAGCGAAAATGTCTGCTGCGTTTGAGTCAGCTTTGCAGTACTTCCAACGAGGGGTAGAGCTGGTAGGGGAAGAGGGCTGGCAGCACAAGCATGATCTGACGATGGAGCTATGTGCGTTGTCTGCGGAGACGGCCTATCTTTGCAATCAATTGGATGAAGCAAAACGATTGTTCCAACTCGGTATGCAGCATGCCAAAACAGATCAAGAACGGGTACGAATTTTGGAAATGGAAATTCGCATGTATACCCGACTGGCTGAGTTCCCGCGTGTCATGGAGATCGCAAGCGTTGCGCTGGGTCTATTAGGCGTACCGATTCCGAAAAAGCCTGGCAAGCTCGATATCATCAAGGAAATGTGGCATATCAAGAGACGCCTCAAAGGACGAAAAATAGATGAGCTGCTGTACTTGCCGGATGTTCCCGAAGAAAATTACCAAATGGCGATGAGCATTATCAGCTATGCAGGATCATCTGCTTACTATGTGAACCTCAATTGGTTTGCCCTGACGATTCTGCGTGCGCTTCATCTGTCACTTGTGCATGGAAACGCGGTAGCTTCTGCAAACGGTTATACCGGTTACGGGATCGTGCAAGCAACTCAATTCGGAAATTATCGGGAGGCTTACGAATTTGGTCAGCTGGCTTGTCGTGTAGCAGACAGCTTTGCCGACCCGATCGCCATGACCAAGGCGTATGGCGCTTTTGCCCTGCTTATCAATCATTGGTGCGAGCATGCGCGAACGAATATTCCGCTACTGAAAAAAGCGATTCAACTCGGTTTGGACGGTGGTGGCAACATTTATGCGGCCTATAATGCTCACGGGCTCTTGGAGGCCATGCTCTATTGCGGTATACAGGTCGAAGAATTGGAGCATCAAATCGAGGAATACAGCGATATTATTAAACAACTCAAGGTCGTAGATCACGATGACCGGCTCCTGTTATTGAGTCAAGCGCTTCATACCTTTACCCGATGGACGGACAATGAGCGAACGGCGTTTTGCCATGACGGATTTGATGAAGCGGTTTATGTGAGCAACCTGCAAAAAGAAGGAAACAGCTACAAGCGGTATATGTATCACTACTATAAATCGATGGTTCATCTCATGTACGGAAATCATCGCGAGGCTGCCGAGCTGCTGGCTGAAGCCGAGCAATGGATGGAATCAGTCAGTGGTCAAGTTCTTGTCAGCCAGCATGTTTTTATGCAAACACTGGCGCTGACAGGGCTCTATGAGAGCGCGAATCGGCAGCATCGATCGCAATATGGGAAAAAAATCAAAGCGAACATAAAAAAGATGAAGACGTGGGCAAAGGAATGCCCGGAAAATTTTCAGCATAAATGGCTACTGATGCATGCAGAGTGGCTGCGTGTCACAGACAAAAAGCAAGAAGCAGGGCCTTTTTATGAGCAGGCGGTTCAGCTCGCCAAAAAAGACGTGTTTTTGCAAAACGAGGCTCTGGCAAACGAATTGGCAGCCCAGCATTACATGGCGCTCGGACTCGAAACCATTGCGAAGGTATACATGACTGAAGCGCACGAGGTTTACATGCTTTGGGGGGCGGTTGCCAAGGCACGTGAGATCGGGGAACGGTACCCGTATCTTTTGCAACGGGTAAGAAGCTTGGGGGCGTCTGCCGAGATTGCCGCGACTGACCAGACAGCAGACCTCGTCGATTTGATGAGCGTCATCAAGGCATCGCAAACAATCGCAAGCGAGCTCCGCTTGGATATGCTGTTGGCGACGATGCTGCGCACGGTGATGAGCAATGCAGGTGCGGAGAAAGGAATCCTCCTGCTGAAAAAGGATAGTGACTGGCTGATCGAAGCAGCAGGCTCTGTCGATTTGGACGTAGAGATCATGCAGTCTGTCCCGTATGAGCATAGCGGGATGCTCTCTGTAGCTGTCGTAAATTATACGATTCGTACAGAAGAGATGCTGGTGCTCCACAACGCTTCCGTTGAAGGCGTCTTTTTCCGCGATACGTATATTACGAAGCACAAGCCAAAATCGATTTTATGCTCCCCACTGTGGCAGCAAGGAAAAATGATCGGTGTCATCTACTTGGAGAACAACGAGACGACGCATGTGTTCAACGAAAAGCGCTCAGAGCCGCTTCGACTGATCTTCTCGCAAATCGCGATCTTTATTGAAAATGCGAGATTGTATCATCAGCTGGAGCAATGGAATCAATCCTTGGAAAAGAACGTAACAGAGCGTACGAATGAGATCCAGTCGCTTCTGCAGGCCAATAAAAATCTATTAAACAATGCGGGACAAGGCTTCCTTTCTTTTTCCAAAAACCTGCTTGTCCATTCTGAATACAGTCGAGAATGCTTGCGAATCTTTGGCAGAGAACTGGCTGAGGTATCGGTAGCAGAGCTATTGTACCCAGATCGTCCAGAGGACCGGGTGTTTATCGAATCGCTATTGGAAAAGTACTTTGAAGCAAAAGACCAAGGGCAGAAGGAGCTGTATCTCAGTCTATTTCCCACAGAAATCCAGATCAATCAAATGCCTTTGAAGCTGGCATGCAAGCCGATTTACGAGGATCGAAGAGATTCACCGGAAGGCTTAATGCTGATTTTGACCGATATGAGTGAGCAGCGTGCGCTCGAATCCAAAATGGAGCGAGAATGGCAAAGGCTGAATATGGTCGTAACCGTGGCGATTAGTCTCCCGCTTTTCCAAAAGGTACTGCGAGCGTTTGACTCCTTCTTTGAGGATGGCTGGAAGCTGGTATTGAGAGAAGAGATCACGGATTCCGAGAAGCTATTCAAGCTGGTCGCGCAGATTCATCAGTTTAAAGGCGACTTCAGCCAATTGCACTTGATTCATACACCACAAAAGCTGCATGATTTGGAGTCCTGGTTGATTCAATGGGCAAAAGAAGAACGCCTATCGGCCGAGGATATGCGTGCACAGCAATCATTCGCAGAGGTGCCAGCTGCGATGAAACAAGATTTGTCGATTATGCAGAACAAGCTCGGAATCGGGTTTTTGGATGTAAACGAACATGTTTATACCATTGGCAAAGATCGATGGGAGAGCTTCGAGCAAGAGATCATCAGCCTGATAGAGGGTGAGGCTCAGCAAGAGCTTCTCCACCGCATACGTCAGCTTCGTTATCGTCCAATGAAGGACATGCTGTCCCGCTATGAGGACTATGTCTGCGAGCTCGCCATCCGTCTGAATAAGACCGTTGATCCAGTCGAATGGGAGGCAGAGGAAGTTCTGATCGATTCTGAGCGCTTCGAGAAGTTCGCGAGGAGCCTGGTTCACGTATTCAACAATGCGATTGATCATGGAATCGAAGAAGAGCATATACGACTGGCATGTGGGAAAGAACGCAGTGGCAAGGTTCGTTGTCGTATTTGGCAAGAGGATGCCTCTCTATGCATCACGATTAGCGATGATGGGCGAGGCACAGATATGGACAAGCTAAAGCTGTCGGAGCATGTCACGGTAAAAGAAAGTGCGAGTCTCGTGTCGGGAAGAGGGATCGGCCTATCGATTGTCAAACAAGAGGTTGATCATTTGGGAGGAACGCTTCAGATCCATACCCAAAAAGGAGAAGGTACCCGTTTTTCCTTCCGAATCCCGTTGGAGGAAATTCGCTAGATAAAATAACAAAACTGAGGCGACGAGTTGCCTCAGTTTTGTTTTCTATGCTAGAGAGAATTCGTAATGGAAGCCAAAAGTCGTTCTTCATCGATCGGTTTCAAAATATAATGGCGTGCTCCGGCGTTGATCGCTTCGAAGACGAGTGGCTTTAATCCATTGGTGCTGACCATAATGATGTTGGCGTCGGGGAAGGTGTCGATGATTTTTTTGACGGTCTCTATGCCGTTCATTCCAGGCATGTTGATGTCCATCGTCACCACGTCAGGGAGGTGGGCCGTATATTTTTGGTAGGCGTCCAATCCATTTGTTGCTTCTGCGATGACTTGATGGCCCGCCCGTTCCAAAATGATTTTCATGTATTCTCGTACTACAAGGGAGTCGTCTGCTATCAGTATACGAGCCATAAAACCTCCTGTTACAAAACGTTAGTTATTCATAGTAAGTTAGTAGTCTTCTTTTACCATAACACTGATAGGAAAAATGTCGCAATAATTTGATCATAAAAACTACCAATGAGCACACGAAAAAACAAACGAATGCCAGTAAGGAAGAAACTGGATTTGTTTGTTTTTTCGTGTGGATTTTGGATTAGCAAAAGCAATCCGGCTTGCCAGGATCATCACGATAGGCGAGCAAGGCATTGACTCCATGGCTTAAGATAGCACCGGAACGGGTGACTGCGGCAACGAGTAGAGCCTCCATGATTTCCTCCATGGTGCCGCCTCATGAGACATCCTCTCCATTCCATGAGTAGTCGCTACGACTTCATTGTAGAGAAGAGAGAGGTATGCTTCTGTAACTTACTCACCAATCACTAAGCAATAGCTTTTGCTGGAGGGCTTCACGGCGAATAGCCGCTATTCGGCCTCGCTCAAGCTGAAGCCATCCGGCTTTCTCAAACTCCTTGAGCGATCGACTGATTACTTCTCTGGCGGTCCCGAGCTCAATGGCAATTGCTTCGTGTGTAATGGACAGGTGATTGCGAGATTCCGTGGTACGACGGAGCAATAAATCTGCGATCCTGGCGTTGATCGGTTTAAATGCGATTTCCTCGACCAGAGAGGTGACGGAGACCATTCGGTTGATCATGTTGCGGTAAATAAATTGACGCAAGTCCTGATAGCGATCCATCCAGTCTTTGAAAACGTCCACTGAGAGCAGTAGCAGCTCCGTTTCCTCCTCCAGCTGTGCGGACGCCTCATAAGCAGTTTCGCCTAAGATGCTTGCCATCATGAGTACACAGACTCCTCCGCGCTGTACGCGATACAACGTAACCTCTCGTCCGGACTCACTGATGATATAAATGCGGACCTTACCTGACAATACAAAAGCGGCGTGGGAAAACAAATGGCCCTGCTCCATCGTAAGCTGGGGTGAAAAGCGTTCCACTGTAATGTCCGGATGGCGCCATGCGGCTTCTGGAACAAGGGAAAAGCACGGGAATGCATCAATTACCGGCTGGATTCGTTTGATATCCATTGTTTACCCTCCGTGGTTGCACGATTGGAAAAATACTGTTAAATCTAGTGTAGTAAAAAGTCCTGATTTCCACAAATATCCGTCTGTAGACCGACAAGTGAACAACGCTATAGCCGGATTTATCTTTTACGCTGTTTTGCTACGATGCATATAGAACTTATCTTGTAAAAATAACCAGTATCGAGGGGAAACTGATGAAACACATGAAACAGTGGATAGGAGTAGGTTTAATCGCTGTGGGAATCGGCATAGCCGGATGCACGATCAGCGATAACGTGATCAAGGTCGAAGAAGAAAAAAGACAGCTTGAATTATCGGCGGAGTCCATCGAGGCTTTGGATATTGTTACGGATTCAGGCGATTTGATCGTCAAAGGTGATGAAAAAGCAACCGCGATTCGTGTAGATGCCGATATCAAGACGAAAAATGTCAAACCCGAAGACATCTTCATTACTCTCGAGAAGGATGGGAACACCGCAACACTACGATCCGAAATGAACACGGATATCGGCTTTAACTATGTGGATATGACGCTAACGGTTACCGTTCCTGCACAGCTGCCAATAACCCTTACCGATGGTTCAGGAGATATTGACATGACGGAACTGACAGGAAAGATCACGATTGAGGATGACTCCGGTGACATTCGATTGACGAATACGGGCGGAGAGACAGAGATTCGTGACCAGTCCGGTGACATCAGGATCAAGGACGCGTCAGCCCTCAAACTGATCGAAGATGACTCGGGTGATATCTTCATGGAAAATACGGGTGGAAATGTAGAGATTCACGATCAATCCGGCGATATGGTTATTCGAAATCATAAGGGAGACATGAAGATATCTGACGAAAGCGGCGACATGGTCATTGATACCGTCGAAGGAAATGTATTAATTGAGAATGACGGGAGCGGAGAGCGAACCGTTCTAAACATAAAAGGCTCGTACACATCGAAATAAATCAGGACCGTCAGGGTTTTTGCCCTGGCGGTTTTCTTATTCGTGGCGGTATTTTGACAGGTTGAGGAAAAAATTAGCCGACTAATGAAAAAAAGCTTTCCCTTCCGATAAAGAAGTGCTAATATAACAAAGGTAGTTCTAATTGAGAATGAATCTCTTTATTAATGAGAATGAATTGCATTCGTAGAAGGATGGAACTTCAGGAAAACGTCAGAAGAGTAGGGACGCGATGAAAAAGAGATATTTGGTTGTAGCACTTATTCTGCTATCGTTCGTTTCACTTTTTATTGGTGTGAAAGATATATCTCCGTGGGATCTATTCAATCTCACAGATGACAAGGTGCAAGTACTGTGGATTAGCAGGATTCCGCGTTTGATCAGCATTATCATCGCAGGGATCAGCATGAGTATCGCAGGATTGATCATGCAACAGCTGACCCGAAACAAGTTCGTTTCTCCGACGACAGCAGGGACAGAGGATTCCGTTCGATTCGGGATATTGGTGTCACTCTTGGTGTTCGCGGATGCGAGCTCTTGGGTGAGGCTGCTCGTTGCTTTTGCGTTTGCTCTCCTTGGCACCTTTGTCTTTATGAAGATTCTCGAAAGAATCAAATTTAAAGACTCCATTTTCATTCCGTTAGTGGGACTGATGTTTGGAAACATCGTCGGATCTATCACGACGTTTTTCGCTTATAAGCATGACCTGATGCAAAACATGTCTGCTTGGTTGCATGGAGATTTCTCTACCATTATGAAAGGCAGCTACGAGCTTTTGTACATAAGCATTCCGCTGGTGATTATCGCTTACTTGTATGCGAACAAGTTCACTATTGCTGGAATGGGTGAAGAGTTCGCCATCAACCTCGGGTTGAACTACAAGCATGTCGTCAACATTGGATTGGTCATTGTCGCTTGTGTGACTTCGGTAGTTATTCTCACGGTAGGGACGATCCCGTTTTTGGGGCTGATCATTCCTAACCTGGTTACCATCTACCTGGGAGATAACCTGAAAAAAAGCTTATCTCATACCGCATTGCTTGGCGCGGTGTTTGTACTTGCTTGTGATATCCTGGGACGCCTCATCATCTTCCCATACGAGATTTCCATCGGCTTGATGGTTGGGGTCATAGGCAGCGGGATATTCGTGTACTTACTCATGAGAAGAAAGGCATATGAACAATGAAAGCGAAGATAGGCGCCCTGTCGATTGTGGCCATTGCTTTGATAGCCATATTTATGATGATTGACGCCGGTGGCAACTGGGATTACGTCCTTCCTCGGCGGGCTAAGAAAATTCTTGCCATCATCTTAACCGGTTGCATCATCGCCTTCTCTACGATGATCTTCCAGACCATAACGAACAACCGAATCCTGACACCTAGCATCATCGGCCTTGATTCGCTCTATATGTTCATCCAAACATTTGTGATCTTTGTTTTTGGCTCCACCCATTTCACCTTGATGAACAACAACGTGAACTTTCTGATCTCGACAGGTGGGATGGTGCTTTTCGCGGGCTTGCTCTACAAATTCCTGTTTAAGAGGGAAGGACAAAACATTTACTTCCTGCTCCTTGTCGGATTGATCTTGGGCACATTGTTCAGCAGTTTGTCCACGTTCATGCAGGTGTTGATTGATCCGAATGAGTTTCTGGTTGTGCTAGACCGAATGTTCGCCAGCTTCAACAATGTCAAAACAGACCTATTGATCACGAGCTTCGTTCTGGTCATCGGAATCATGATTTACTTCTGGCGATACATCAAGTATCTGGATGTGCTATCACTCGGTCGGGATCAGGCGATCAATTTGGGGATTCCGTATGATTTTGTCATCAAGCGCTTCCTCGTCGTTATTGCTATTCTCGTATCGATCGCGACAGCACTCGTTGGGCCGATTACCTTCCTTGGACTGCTGGTAGCGAATCTCGCCCATCAGTTTATGAAAACCTATCAGCATAAATACTTGCTGGTGGGATCGGCTTTAATCAGTGTGATTGCACTGGTTGGCGGTTTGTTGATTGTGGAGCGTGTACTTGCGTTCTCCACAACGCTCAGTGTCATTGTCAACTTTATTGGTGGGGTTTACTTCATCTATCTTCTGTTAAAGGAGAATAAAGAGTGATAGAAGTCCGGAATGTCACAAAACAGTATGGTAGCAAAAATGTCGTGGAAAATGTCTCTGTGAAGATTGCCAAGGGAAAAATCACGTCCTTTATCGGACCCAATGGGGCAGGAAAGAGTACCCTGCTGTCGATGATTAGTCGCCTGTTGACCAAGGATCAAGGCGAGGTATTCATTGAGGGTCAAGAGATTGGGCAGTCAAAGAGCAGTGAGCTGGCAAAGAAAATCTCGATTCTCAAGCAATCGAACCACATTACGGTGCGGTTGACGATTCGCGAGCTGGTCAGCTTTGGTCGCTTCCCGTATTCACAAGGGAATTTGACAAAAGAGGATTGGAAGTATGTAGACGAAGCGATCCAATATTTGGAGCTTACGGACATTCAACACAAGTACCTCGACCAGTTGAGTGGAGGTCAGCGTCAACGCGCTTACATCGCGATGGTTGTCGCTCAAAATACGGAATACGTCCTCTTGGATGAGCCGCTCAACAATTTGGATATGAAGCATTCCGTCCAGATCATGAAAGTACTGCGACGTCTGGTAGACGAAATGGGCAAAACGGTTGTCATTGTCATTCACGACATCAACTTCGCTTCTGTCTATTCGGATTATATCGTCGCTCTCAAGGATGGAAAGGTCGTGAAGGAAGGCACCACAGACGAGATCATCACACGACCGATCTTGAAAGATGTCTATGACATGGATATCCATATCGAAGACATTGATGAGAATAAAATTTGCGTATATTTCGCATAAGCTCCATCTTCCTATCGTTAAAATTTTGATGGCCTGCCGGGGGTTTCATCAGCAAGCTATCAATAATTTTATATACTTTTACATTCTATATAGAGGTGAGAGAAGTGAACAAGAAATTACTCATGCTGTTTATGGCAGTACTGTTGGCTGTATTCACAGCTGCATGCGGCTCCAATAACGCCGCTCCTGCAACACCTGCAGCAGATGCGACAAAAGCACCTGAAGCTGCACAAACATCTGAAGAAGTTACGATCAAGCATAAATTGGGTGAAGCGAAGCTGAAAAAGAATCCAAAAACTGTTGTAGCATTTGACTACGGCGTACTGGATTCCTTGGACAAATTGGGTATCGAAGTAGCGGGTGTTGCACAGTCTTCCAACATTCCTCCGTACCTGGAAAAGTTCAAAGATGCGAAGTACACAAACGTGGGTGGTTTGAAAGAACCAGACTTTGAAAAAATCAATGCAATGAAACCGGATGTGATCTTCATCTCTGGTCGTCAACAAGATGCTTATGAAGAACTGAACAAAATTGCTCCAACCATCTTCATGGGTGTAGACAATGCGAAGTACATGGAATCCTTCAAAGAGAACATGAACAAATTGGGTACCATCTTCGGTAAAGAAGCACAAGTAGAAGAAGAGCTGGGCAAAATCGATGCAGCTATCAAGGAATTGAATACAAAAGCAACGGCAAGCGGCAAGAATGCGCTGATCGTTATGGTTAACGAAGGCAAGCTGAACGCTTATGGCGCTGGTTCCCGTTTTGGTATCCTGCACGGTGAATTCGGATTTACGCCTGTAGACACAAACATTTCCGTAGAAAACCATGGTCAAAGCGTTTCCTTTGAATATATCGCAGAGAAAAATCCAGACTATCTGTTCGTAATTGATCGTGGCAACGCGATTTCCAAGAATAAAGAAGTGTCTACCTCTACACAGCAAACGGTAGAAAATGACCTGATTAAGAATACGAAAGCATTCAAAACAGGCAACATTATTTACCTCGATTCTGCTAACTGGTACCTGGCAGGCGGCGGATTGGTTTCCACCGCTGGCATGGCTGAAGAAGTTTTGAAAGAAGTTAAGTGGTAAGAAGCAAATAATGATAGCGACGGCAGCCCAAGGGAGAACAGTATTCCCTCGGCTGTCGTTTTTATTTTTCGGAGCTGCTAGACTTGACGACATAAATTTAATCATGTTATAAATTAAATGCATGTGCATGCATTTAATTTGACTAGATGTTAGATCGACGCACTGAAAAGGAGTGTTTTCCGTTATGAAATATGTATCGCTAAAGAAAGCAGGCATGCAAGTATCAAAAATCGGTTTAGGAACAAATGCGGTTGGTGGCCATAACAATTTTCCTCATCTTGATGAAGAACAAGGAAAGCTGATGATCGCGGAAGCATTGCATCAAGGAATTACATTTTTTGATACAGCGGATGCATACGGGTTTGGGCGTTCAGAAGAGTTAGTAGGTGAGATGTTGAAAAAGAAACGTTCAGAAGTAGTGATCGCTACAAAGGGTGGAATAGAAAAACGAAGTGACGGAACAATTCGCATGAATAATGAGCCGGGCTATCTGAGGAGTGCCTTGGAAAAAAGCTTGCAGCGCCTCGAGACGGATTATGTTGATTTGTACTACATACACTTTCCAGACCCAGGCATACCGCTCGTAGAAGCAGTCGGCGAATTAACTCGTTTGAAGCAGGAAGGTAAAATACGAGCAATCGGTATTTCGAACGTCAATATAGATCAGTTAAAAGAAGCGAACCAACATAACGACATTGCTGTTCTTCAATCTCCTTATCATATGTTCGATAGAAGTGCAGAAAACGATTTGCTTCCTTACTGTATCCAAAACGACATTTCCTTTATTCCGTATGGTCCGCTTGCATTTGGTATGTTAGGCGGGAAATATACAAAAGAATTGAAGCTGCATGAAAAGGATTGGCGCAAAGATATTCCATTGTTCCAAGGAGAAGAATTCCATAGCGCTATGTTCAAGGTGGAACAGTTAAAGCAACTGGCTGCTGAAAAGAAAACAAGCCTGTCTAATTTAGCTTTAGCGTGGCTACTTGCGCAGAATGGAATTGATACGGTGATCCCTGGTGGAAAAAAACCAGAACAAGTAAGTGAAAACTCTAATGCTTGTGATATCGTATTAACAGATAACGAATTAAATATAATTGAGAATATTTTAGTGTAATAAATATAAAGAGTACCTGTGGATCCCTCTGGGGAAATCCATAGATACTCTTTTGTCATTGGTAAGCCTCGGTTTATTAGCTATCTTTTTGCAACGTATTCGACATGATTGCCAGATCTTTTTCAATTTCTTCTTTACGAAAAGCCTGAATGATCGTTTCTTGAAAAGTAGAGCTGACATCTTCATAACGTTGCAATCCTTTTTCGGTCATCCGAATCCATACGCCCCTACGATCTGCTTCACATACATAACGTTGAAGCACACCGCAATTGTCCGCTTCTAAACGAGCGACTAATCTGGACATTGCACTCTGACTTAGACCGACTTCATCTGCTAATTGTTGGATGCGCATTTTCTTTTCAGGGGTTTCTGCTAATGCGAGCAGAACGGTAAACTCACTGACAGAAAGCTGATGCTTTGTCTGAAGAACTCCCTCCAAGCTACTCATGATGCTCAAATGTATACGGGATAACGCTCGCCAACCATGAATCAGGTCCTGATTATCATTCGATTTCATGTCATTCACCTGCTCTATTATCTACTATCATTATGTATAGCAATGACCGCTCATGTAAGTCAAGGAGCTGGGCGCAGAAGGGTGCATGATGCGAAAAGACCATTCTCATTGATTGCTCAAAGGAATGGTCTTTAACCGTCATATAAGATTACCTTGCTCCAACCAGCTTGCGCTCTTCGATGTGTGTGGACTCGGTCGTGTGTTCACTTGATTGCTTTTGCTCCACAGCATGAGTCAGTTCATACGGAAGGCAAAGCGGTACACCTGTACGTGGATCGGTCAGGATATCTGCTTCAATGTTGAATACCTTGCGCAGCATATCTGGCGTCATGACTTCAGCAGGGCTTCCCTCAGCGACAACGGTACCGCGAGAAATCGCGACCATGTGCTGCGCATAACGGGTAGCGTGGTTCAAGTCGTGCACGACCATGACGATCGTACGGTTTTCTTCTTCATTCAGCTTTTGCAGAAGCTTGAGAACCTCTAGCTGGTGAGCCATATCCAGGAAGGTTGTAGGCTCATCCAGGAACAGGATGTCTGTTCCTTGCGCAAGAGCCATGGCAATCCAGGCGCGTTGGCGCTGACCGCCGGATAGCTGATCAACAGGACGATCATGAAAATCTGCCATACCGGTCATGGAGATGGCCCAGTTTACGATTTCCTTGTCTTCTTTGGTCATAGAGCCGAAGCCTTTTTGATGGGGGAAGCGGCCATAGGTTACGAGCTCAGACACGGTCAAGCCATCGGGTGCGGTTGGGTTTTGCGGCAAAATCGCCAACTGCTTGGCGACTTCCTTGGTCGATTGCTGATGAATCGATTTGCCATCCAAAAATACTTGTCCGCCTGTTGGTTTCATAATCCGGGCGAGGGTTTTGAGGATCGTCGATTTACCAGAACCGTTTGCACCGACCAGAGCGGTGATTTTGCCGGAAGGAATGCTGATATTCAGGTCTTTGACAATGGAAAGCTCACCGTAACCGATGTCCAGCTTTTGCGTGTATAAGCGCTCCACAATGGGCCAACTCCTTTTTAAAAAGTATGTACCTGTAAAGAGGTTGTTCAAAAAGTCGTCTTTTGATCACGCAGTAGTCCTGAGAGCGTATTCGACATCGAAATGGGCGTTCACCTTCGAAGTCCGGTGCTCATGTAGGTTCCCTACACTCCGCTCCTCCTTCTTCAGGTTCTCGCCACTTTCTCGGTGCTGAAAAGACGACTTTTTGAACACGGATTATTATTAATCGTAGTAATGATAATCATTTTCACTAAAGTAAAGTATATAACGGAATGAGGTCAAATTCAATAAGGAAAAAGCCAACCTGCTCACATGCGTGAACAAATTGGCCTTGGGTTAATATACGATAATCAAGCGTTAATAGGTGATATGAGCGATAATACCTTCTTCGTCGTCCAATACCAGCTCGATACCGGCGGAATAAGGGTTGCGCTGCATCTGTGTCTCCAGATAGTAGCGAATCGCTTCAACCATATTACTTTCGATGAAGATTTGTTGGCGCTCCATCCAGTGTACTTCAGCAGAAAAGCCATACTCTTCGTCCCACATCAGCTCGACGGAGATGTCTTGTGGCTTCAGCTGCTTTTTGTAGGCAGCGTGAATGCAGATCGCGTTAATGATATCTTGTTCGGAAAATCTTATCTTTTCCATGCGTTCAGTTCCTGTTCCTTCTCACGCTTGGTTTTGAAGTAGACGATCACTTTGCGGATCAGGATGACCACAGCGAGAATCGCCATCAGGTTGATCATGAATCCAAGGATAGAGCCCAGAATACCCATATCTGCGAACAGGGTACCGAATAGCAAACCAGCCAGACCACCAATCATGAGACCTTTCATGAATCCGCCGCTTTTGCTTGCAGTAGCAGCTGGAGTAGTCGTACCTTTATTGGTTGTTGCATTTACATTTGTATCGGCCTTGTTAGGCGTTTGCGTGTTCGTAGGAGACGTATTCGAGTTGAAAGATTTTTTTCCGGACTTATAGCCTTTCGCATCAGCGTGATCAATGAATCCAGCGCTTGGAGCGAGTACGAGCATTACGGCAACCAACATCATGATGAGTTTTTTCATGTTATTTGAGTAGCCCCTCTCAGTTAAATGACTTGTATATATAAGTCTACATGAATATTGGGCGAAATTCCAACGAACTTTCAGTGACGATCGGTCTAAATACCTACAAAAAAGCCCCTGACAAGCGATCATGTCAGGGGTTCTTCGATTTACGCACTCTTTTTCAGTTTTCGAGCTGCCCAGTTACCCAACGACTGAATGAGCTGGACCAAAACGACGAGAATAATGACGGTAATGATCATTACTTCGATATCCCATTGCTGGTAGCCGTAGCGCAATGCCAGATCGCCCAAGCCGCCGGCACCGACTGCGCCCGCCATAGCTGTAGCACCAATCAAACCGATGGTAGCGATTGTCAGGCAGAGGACGATGCCAGGCCGCGCTTCACGCAGCATGATGCGAAAGATAATTTGCGTCCGGGATGCGCCCATCGCCTGGTACGCTTCGATAACGCCGCGATCTACGTCATGCAGGGCCGTTTCCATCAGGCGCGAGATATAAGGCGACGTATAGACGATGAGCGGTACAATCGCTCCTTCAATCCCGATCGAAGTACCGACGATCAGCTCCGTAAAAGGAATGATAGCGACCATCAAGATGATAAAAGGCAACGAGCGCACGATGTTGATGATGGTGTTAAGCGTGTGGTAAATGAATTTGTTCGGAAATAGGTGATTCGCCTGTGTGATGACGAGCAAAATCCCAAGTGGAATACCGATCAGTGTCGCAATAAACAGCGAGATTCCCACCATGATGACGGTCTCTTGCAGCGATTGCCCGAATACGGGAATCATTTCAATTAGACGCTCCATTAGCTGCGTACCTCCTCTCCGGACACGATATCGACGCGATAAACCGATTCGCGCAAGAAGCGAATGCCGTCTTGAATCGCCTGGTCTTCACCGGATATGTGCAAAAGTAAAATGCCGAGTGCCGTTCCTTTGATGGTCGTAATCGAGCCGTACAGCAGGTTGGTGCTGAGCGGGAATCGCGCAGACAGTGTGCCGAGTACAGGATCGAGAGCAGCGTCCCCGCGAAAGGCGACACGAACAATTTTGGAGACGGGTCCTGTTTCCTTGATTCTGGACAGAATTTCGTGTGGTACCTGATCGTCAAAAATCGTTTTGATAAAATTACGGGTCGTTTGCTCTTGCGGATTGCTGAAAACATCGAGAACGGAGCCTTGCTCGATGACGACACCGTTTTCCATGATGGCTACCTGGTCGCAGATTTTTTTGATGACCTGCATTTCATGCGTAATCAGCACGATAGTCAGGTTAAACTTTTGGTTAATGTCGAGCAACAGCTCCAGAATCGACTCAGTCGTCTGTGGATCGAGAGCAGAAGTCGCTTCATCACAGAGCAGGATTTCCGGATCGGTCGCAAGCGCACGAGCGATGCCCACCCGTTGCTTTTGTCCCCCCGATAGCTGAGAAGGATAAGCGTTTGCTTTATCAGACAAGCCAACCAAGCCGAGAAGGTCTTCTACCTTGCGCTTAATGACATCTTTGGGGACGCGATTCATCCGCAAGATTTCCGCCACATTGTCAAAGACATTATAGGAAGAGAGCAGGTTGAAGTGTTGAAAAATAATCCCGATCTTTTTGCGGGCTTGCCGCAGCTCTTTTTCCTTGAGGGTCAGCATGTTCTGGCCATTGACAATTACAGAACCGCTGGTCGGCTTCTCCAACAGGTTGATGGTACGGAGCAGGGTGCTTTTCCCCGCTCCGCTAAAGCCGATAACTCCGTAGATTTGCCCTTTTTCCACCTGCAGGGATACGCCTTTCAATGCCTCTACCTGCTTGTTTCCTACTTGATACGACTTATGAATATCGGTTAGCTGTATCATAACGAGTTCTCCTTGTTGTTCCTGATGTTCCTGGTGTCGATCTTACCAGGACGGCAGTACAGCTCCTTCAAAACGTTCGTCGATGAATTTTTTCACTTCTTCCGAACGGTAGATGTCCACCAGCTTTTTGACTGCTGGGTTGTCTTTGTTGGTTTCATTGACTGCCAAGATGTTCACGTATGGTGAGTCGGCGGTCTCAGCGAAGATCGCATCTTTTTTCGGGGAGTAGCCAGCTTCCATCGCAAAGTTCGTATTGATCGAAGCGACCTCTACGTTGTTCAGCGAGCGTGCGAGGAAAGCAGCCTCCAGCTCTTTGAATTGCAAATTTTTCGGGTTTTCTACGATGTCCAGTGGTGTTGCGTTGTCTCCCACACCGTCCTTGAGCTTAATCAAGCCAGCTGCCTGATAGAGCTGAAGGGCACGCGCGCGGTTGGTTGGGTCGTTTTGAATGCCGACAACGCCACCTGCTGGAATGTCTTCCACTTTTTTATGCTTGGTGGAGTACAGGCCCATCGGGTACGTTACGGTCTTTCCTACCTCGACGATTTTTGTTTTGTGATCTTGATTGAACTTCGCCAGGAACGGAATGGTTTGGAAGCTGTTCACATCGAGGTTGCCTTTATCGAGAGCTTGGTTCGGCTGCACATAATCGTTGAAAACGACCACTTCGACTTCGAGACCTTTGCCTTTTGCAACTTCTTTTACTTTGTTCAGAATCTCTTCATGCGGGCCGCCAGTGACGCCTACTTTGAGCGAGGTTTGTTCAGCAGCAGCACCGTTTGCAGGTGCGGCTTCTTGTTTGCCGCCGCAAGCCGTTACGAGAGATGCAGCGAGCAGTAGTGTAGTGAGTAATAGACCTGTCTTTTTCATTGTAAATACCCCTTTTCTCTGGATGTATGATGGAAATAGAAAAAGCCTCTTCCGACTGAAAGAGGCTGGAACTGCGAGTATGTAAACCACACTGCAACAATACCTCTCTTATCTGTCGGAATAAATCCGCTGGATTTGGCACCGAATCGTATACGATAGGTTGCCGAGGTGTCATAGGGCCAGTCCCTCAACCTCTCTTCATAAGAGAATGTGCTATGAAATTATCATTCCAAACATTGTTGTTAATTCTTATTTGGATAGTTGGATTATAACGGCTGATTTTTTGAGTGTCAACTGTTTTTGCAAACGAATGACTTGGTGGAAAAATGTGAAATTGATCTAAATACGAATATTACCTTGAAGAATTGAAAAATCATATGTATAATGAGAGCGAATGAACCTGATAACAGCTATCGCAGGTGATGACATGACTCTAGTGGACTCCAATGAAACCAGAAAAAAGCTGTCTGCCATCTATAATGAGATAGCAAAAGAGTTGTTCGGATTTGGAACGACATTGCTCCGAGTCACGATTGAGAATCAGATGATTACGTTCCAAGCCAAGCATCGCCGCTCTCCGCGCTCACAAGCGTTGGAAGGAGAAGCACCAGCACTCAAGCTCGAAGTCGATTTTCGGATGTCTATTCTTTATAAGAAGAAACTGAGAGAGCGACTGGAAGAAGAGATGGGGTTGCCGCTGGAAGCTGTGCTGCGGGACTACGACGCGCCTACGCAGTGGGCGATTACGAATGTTATTTTAGCTGAATCAGAACTGAATACCTGACGCAATCGTTCGGATTTTCTCTTTTGATCTATCTTAAGGGGAGACCGTAGACAGCGCGTATAACGGGTGTCACTTCTCTTTGTTTACGAAGAAAAGTGCTCTTGTTTAGAATGATACGTTCTAATCAAGGGTACTTTTCTTTTTATGTAATCACCATATTTTGTCATCAATTGAACCCAACTGGAGGAGAATTACGATGAAAAAATTACTTGCTGGAATCCTGTCTTTTTCTATGATGTCACTGGCTCTCGCTGGCTGTGGCAGCAATGATCAACAACAAGCAGGAGGGGCTGGTGGCGAAGCCAAGGGCGAGCCACAAAAGCTGGTCATCTCCACATGGGGCTTCTCTGAAGACTTTTTCCGCAAAGAAGTATATGAGCCATTTGAAAAAGAGCACAACGTAAAAATTGTGTTGGAAATCGGGAACAACGCCGAGCGCTTGAACAAAATTCGCCAAGGCAGCTCCGATGTAGACTTGATCTACCTCTCCGACTACTACGCACAACAAGGGATCGAGAGTGGCGCGTTTGAAAAAATCGATCGCAGCCGTATCCCGAATCTGGATCAAATCTACGATATCGCCAAAGCACCACTGGGCGAGGAGTACGGTCCAGCTTATACGATCGGACAATTCGGTATTGCCTACAATCCAAAGCTCGTCCAAACCGAGATCAAGGATTGGAAAGACCTGTGGAACCCTGAGCTGGCAGGCAAGCTGACACTGCCAAGCATTACGTCTACGACAGGCCCGATGGTCCTCGACAGTGCTTCTAAAGTAGCGGGCAGCAAAGAGTTTAACGAGGATCAAGCCTTCGCCAAAATGAAGGAAGTCAACCAAGGCATCGTGAAGTTCTACGACAAGACCTCCGAATACGTGAACATGTTCGGGCAAGAAGAAATCGGCGTAGGCCCAATTATGGAAATGTACTTCAAAGATATCAAGGCTGCTGTTCCAGAAGCCGTTTTCGTACAACCTGCAAGTGGCGGATATGCGGTCATGAATACGGTTAACATCGTAAAAGGCTCGAAAAACAAAGCGCTGGCAGAAGACTTCATCAACTACCAGCTGAGCAAGGAAGTTCAAGAGAAGTCAGCAAAAGCAAAAATTGATTCCCCTGTAAACAAGACCGTGCAATTGACGGAAGAGGAAGCAAAAGGTGTAACGTACGGCGAAGAAACCGTGAGCAAGCTGCAAATGCTGGACATGAAATTCGTAAACGAGCACTCCAAAGCATGGATTGACCGTTGGAATCGTGAAATCACGCAATAACGAACGATAGAAAAACAAAGGCGAGGGTATAGACATTTGTGGATATACCCTCGTTTTCATGAATGAACGTGAGGAGGACCACTCGTGCAAAAGATCATTCTTGATGTGGATACGGGCATTGATGATGCGCTTGGCATTATTCTCGCTGTGAAAAGCGGACAATTCGATCTGGTTGGGATCACCACCGTGAATGGCAATGTATCTCTGAGAAAAGCCACAGAAAACACGTGCAAAATTCTCGATTTCTTACAAGTCGGCGAGCGAATCCCTGTCGTGCCTGGAGCGTCCGAACCGCTGATGCGACCGTTGTTTTTCGAACATGCCGTACATGGCGAGGATGGCTTGGGCGGTGCTCTGGCAGGCGTTCCGATTTATACGAAGCCGACTGCTGGCTTTGCTCCTGATTTCATCGTAGAAAACGTACTCGCTCATTCCGGAGAGATCACACTCATCATGACAGGGCCGCTGACCAATTTGGCGCTGGCTGTGAAAAAATGTCCAGAGCTTGTCCAACACGTTAAGGAAGTTATCTTCATGGGTGGAGTGGTCCGCGAGCACGGCAATGTGACACCGGTTGCGGAGTATAACATGTACGTCGATCCCGAAGCAGCCAAGGTTGTATTTCATGCGGGCTTTCCGCAATTGACGCTGGTTGGACTGGATGTGACACGCAGAGTGCTGCTGAACGAGGAGCACATTCGCGAGCTAGGGGATACACCGATGGGCGAGTACGTGAGACAGAGTACGTCTGATTACCTCCATCGTTATTTTCAAAGAAACGGCGTCTATGCGTGCGCCATGCATGATCCATTGGCAGTCGCGGTTGCACTTGACCCGAAGCTGGTGAAAACGCAAAAGCTGTATGTGGATATCGAAACAAGAAGTGAGCTGTGTGATGGGCAAACGGTTTGCGACTTTCAAAACCGCCTGAGAAAAGAACCGAACATAAACGTCTGTCTGGACGTAGATGCAGATGCGTTCTTTGCGCGTTTTATCGGCGCATTGAAAGCCTGACGATACCGTGAACAGGAGTTAATCAGATGAGAAAAACGGGTCTTTATTTATTGCTGTTGCCGGGTGTGCTGTTTTTGACGCTGTTCATGGTCATTCCGATCGTGATGACGATTGCGTCCACCTTTTATCAAGATGGTAGCTTTACGATCCAAGGCTATCTCCAATTTCTTACCGATGCGTACTTCCTGAAAATTATGCTGACGACGCTGCAGGTTAGTCTGGTCACGACGATTGCATGTGTCCTGATCGGTTTTCCTGCCGCGTACTACATTTCCAAGCTTGGGCCTCGCAAAAAGGGCATCTTGCTGGCATTGGCGATCTTTCCTTTGCTGACGAGCTCTGTCGTGCGGTCGTTCTCTTGGATGATTATTCTCGGAAAAAAGGGCTTGTTGAACAGCTCGCTGCTTGCAATCGGGCTCATCGACAAGCCGTTGGAAATATTGTATACGCCGACTGCGATGATGATTGGTTTGATTCACCTGTTCCTGCCGTTGATCATTATTACGCTGGTAGGCGTAATGGAAAACATCGACCCGGATTTGCTGAAGGCGGCAGAAAGCCTGGGTGCTTCCAAGTTGACTGCCTTCTGGAAGGTTATTGTCCCGCTTAGCGTGCCTGGACTCATCATTGGTAGCATTCTGGTGTTTGTCGGCAGCTTGACCGCGTATACCACGCCTGCTCTACTAGGCGGAAAACAACGGGTAATCTCCACGTTCCTTTATCAAAATGCGATTACGCTCAATGACTGGCATTTGGCTTCTGTCATTGCCACGATCATGATTGTCATTACATTTGTCGTCATTTACTTCATGAACAAGCTGGCGACGAAATTAAATCCGAAGGGGTAGAAGCTATGCAGGAGAAAAATCGCGGGTTGGCCCTGTTTACCTCTCTCGTCTTTCTGTTTTTGCTAGGGCCGCTCATTATCATTTCTTTTACGTCTTTTGAGCCGGGGAGCGTCTTGAAGTTTCCGCCGGAGGGCTTTTCCTTACGATGGTATGAAAACATTTTCAATGTAGAAATGTTCATGACGACGTTCAAGACGTCGATGTTCGTTTCCTTGCTGGGGAATCTCTTGGCGCTCTTGTTGGGGATTCCGGCAGCCTATGCGCTCAGTCGCTTTGATTTTCGCGGCAAGGGCATCTTGAATGGCATTTTCATCTCGCCTGTCCTGATTCCGGGGATCGTGATGGGTTTTGCCATGCTGAAATACGTCATCGTCGTGTATAACTTGCCGATTTATGCGGGACTTCTCGTCGGTCATACAGTGCTGATGCTTCCATTTATCATTCGCGTCATTGCATCATCCCTGTCCAACTTTGACTTCGCCATTGAAGAAGCGGCGCTGAGCCTTGGGGCAGGTCGTCTCGAAACCTTTTTCAAAGTCGTCTTGCCGAATATTCGCTCCGGAATCATTGCTGCGATCCTGATCGCCTTTCTTGAGTCGTTCAACAACGTAGATATCTCTGTTTTTATGACAGGACCAGGGGTGAGCACGCTGCCGATCCAGATGCTGACGTACGTAGAAAACAACTTCGATCCGACGATCGCCGCGATTTCCGTGCTGCTCATGATTCTTACGGCTATTCTCATGTTCATCATTGAACGATTGATGGGGCTTTCCTACTTTACAAAACGATAACGGAGGCATCAACTCATGGCATTGCTCACGCTTGATAACGTATCGGTTGCCTATGACAATCAATATATTTTGCAAAACTTCAATTTGAATATCGAAAAGGGACAGCTGATCTCCCTTCTGGGTCCAAGTGGATGCGGAAAAACGACGACACTGCGTCTGATTGCCGGTTTTCTCGAAGCCAAGGATGGTCGGTTCATGTTTGAAGGAAAGGATTATACGCGCGTTCCGGTGAACAAGCGCAATTTCGGGTTTGTATTCCAGAGCTATGCGTTGTTTCCGCACCTTTCTGTATTTGATAACGTGGCGTTTGGTCTTCGTCTGCGCAAGGTAAGTGAGTCAGAAGTGAAAACACGCGTGCATCAGATTTTAGATGTGGTTAGCCTCGGTGGCTTCGAAAAACGTTTCCCCAAGGAGCTGTCCGGTGGACAAAGACAGCGCGTGGCAATTGCCCGTGCATTGGTGATTCAGCCTGACCTGCTCCTGTTCGATGAGCCGCTCAGTAACCTCGATGCCAATCTGCGGATCAACATGCGCGTAGAAATCCGTCGCATTCAGCAGGAGCTGGGGATTACGACTGTGTACGTATCACATGACCAAGAGGAATGCTTCTCCATCTCGGATCAGGTCGCGATCATGAACAAGGGTGTTATTGAGCAGCTCGACGATCCGGCTACCATTTTCAAATATCCGAAGACGGAGTTCATCGCGCGTTTTATCGGCTTTACCAACTTCATCGACTTCGCAGAGCGCACGGAGCAAAACGGAGAGATCGCCCTGCGTGTTGGTGATCATCAGTTTACAGCATCCAAGCACCCGGGTACGGCTAATCCATCGGGCAAAAAATGCGCCATGCGTCCAGATGATCTCTTGGTTACCACCGAAGAGTCGATCGAGTCGGGTATGAACCGTCTGCGTGGAACGGTTAAGGTCAGCACGTTTTTGGGACGCAGCTATCAATATGTTGTGGAAACAGAGTTGGGCGATTTCACTGTCAATCAGGAGATGGAGACGCCATACAAAACGGGCCTAAACGTCAATCTGCTGTTTCCAAAAGACAAAGTGGTACTCGTGGACTAAAGACAGGAGGTTATATACGTGAAGGTCGATTTGCTGATTCAAGACGTTCAAGTTTTCAACAGCTATTTCAAAAAGTTCATCAAAGGAAATGTCGCTGTCTTGGATGGGCGTTTCCTCTATATCGGTGAGCGCGATACCGAAACATTTGAAGCGGGCGAGATCGTGGACGGACAAGGCCGCTTCATGATTCCGGGTCTCGTTGACATCCATTTGCATATTGAGAGCACGATGGTGACGCCAGAGACATTTTCCTATGGCTTGATTCAAAATGGCGTGACGACGATCGTGCCGGAGCCGCATGAGATGGCCAATGTGTTCGGGATTGAAGGTATCAAAGAGATGATTCGCGCAAGCCGCGATTGCGTCGTTGATATGCTGTACGCGATCCCCAGCTCCGTACCAGCTACATCGATGGAGACGACAGGTGGATCTGTCGAGATTGCCGATATGGACGAGCTCTTGCGTTCCGAGGAGATCATTTGCTTAGGCGAAATCATGAATTACGTAGACATCATCAAGGACCCTGATTGCAAGACGAACCGCATTCTGGAGCATATCCGCAAAACGTATCCGAAGCTCGTTATTGAAGGGCATGTTCCGAAACTGCTTGATTTGGACCTGCACCGCGTCATTTATGCCGGTGTGGACTCCGACCATACCCATCAGACGCGAGAAGGCATGGAAGCGAGAATCGCAGCAGGCATGTTCTTGGAGATTCAAGAGAAATCGATGACAGATGAAGTGATGGATTATTTGATCAAGGAAGATGTTTCCGAGCATTTCTGCTTTGTGACGGATGACGTGATGACCGATTCTTTGGTGAATCGCGGACATTTGAACCATATCGTGAAAAAAGCGATTCAAATGGGCATGAAGCCGGAGCGAGCGATCTACGCGAGTACATTTACTCCAGCCAGACGCATGAACATGACAGATCGAGGTGCGATTGCGCCAGGGAAGATCGCGGACTTCCTGCTGTTGTCCGATCTGCACGAACTGAAGATCGAACACGTCTATAAAAATGGGAAGAAAGCATTTGATGCCAGGGAAGAGTATCGACAAGTGGTCAAGGAAAAGCAATTCCCTGCGCATTTTTACGAGAGTATCAAGCTGGCGCCGCTTACGGAAAAAGATTTCCTCGTCACGGTAGATGTGCCTGACAATCGCTATCCATGTCGGGTCATGCTCGTGCAGAACGGTTCGACTTTTACGGAGGATCATCGCGGTATCGCAGAAGTGCGGGAAGGGCAGCTCTGCTGGGAGGAAAGCCCGTACGGCTTGATCGCAGTTTTCGAACGCTATGGCAAAAACGGCAATCGCGGCTACGGTTTGATCAGTGGCGATACGATCAAGCGTGGTGCGGTGGCTACCAGCTATTCCCATGATAATCACAACCTCTTGGTCGTCGGACACAATCCGCACGATATGATGGTCGCGGCCAATGAAGTGATTCGCAACCAAGGCGGATTCTACGTTGTCGAGGATGGCAAAGTAATCGCGAGCCTGCATTTGCCGGTCGGAGGTATTTTGACAGAGGAACCATTGGATAAAACGGCAAAGGAAGTAGAGCAACTGCGCCGTGCCATGGAGTCACTCGGTTATGATCACTACAATCCGATCATGTCGATCAGTACGCATTCCTTGCCGGTCAGTCCAGCCTTGAAGCTGACGGATCTCGGCTTGATTGATGTAAACGCAGGAAAAGTAGTTCCGTTGCTGTTGATGTAAAAAAAGTTGCTTGCTGAGAAGAAACTCTTCGGCAGGCAATTTTTTTTGATCAAAAAGTCCCTAATGAAGTGATCGAATTCTCATGCATAGGAATACACTCCCGATTCATCTCCCTATTTTCTGACTGGAATTCGGGTATTTGGTAGGTTTTGGTTTAGGTATTCAGAATCTGGGATATTGGAAAAATTTTCTGTAACATGGTATTCGATCCTAATCCAGAAAAGAGGAGATAAATAAATGGATAACGTAGGGTTGAGAAACAAACTGTTTAGTAAAGGGCTGTCGCTTTTGTTTATGCTGGCAATGATGCTGGTAGCGGGCGCAGCTACTCTCGTGTTTGCTGAGAAAGCATCAGCTCACGGGTATATCGAATCGCCAGCGAGTCGCTCTTACTTGTGTAAGACGGGGCAAAACACTGGCTGCGGTCAAATTCAGTATGAGCCGCAAAGCGTGGAGGGTATCGGCTCGTTCCCGCAATCCGGTCCTGCCGATGGTGAATTTACCGGTGCAGGCCGCTATCCTGAGCTTTACGCACAAACAGCAGATCGCTGGACCAAGGTTACCTTGCAGGGTGGACAAAATGCATTTACTTGGAATCTGACAGCCCCGCATAGTACAGCGGAGTGGAAATATTACATCACGAAAAAAGATTGGAATCCAAACCAGCCACTTTCCCGCGCTGATCTAGAACTGTTCTCCTCGTTCCAGGACGGAGGGAAAAGGCCGCCATTTACGGTAACGCATTCGATCAATGTACCAACAGATCGCAGCGGCTATCACATCATTTTGGCTGTCTGGGAGATCGCAGATACCGGAATGGCGTTTTATCAGGCGATTGACGTGAATTTGATTAACAATGGAACAGGCGTCGTAGAACAGCCAACTGTTCCGGGCAATGTGACTTCCGTATCGCAAACAGCTACAAGCATTGAGCTTAGCTGGACGAAATCGGTGGCATCTGATGGAATCAAGCAGTACGATGTGTATCGAGATGGCAAATTAATCACATCTACGAAAGAAACAGCTTACACGGACAAAGATTTGACGCCTGCTACGGCTTACAGCTACACCATTGTGGCAGTCGATGGCAAAGGGAAAGAGTCTAAAGCTAGCAAAGCTCTTACCGTTCGCACAAAAGCAGAAGATATCGTGGACACAGAAGTACCGACGGCACCAGCAGGAATCATGTCTCACGATCAAACAGAGACGGCAATTGATCTCATGTGGAGTCCTTCCAGAGACAATGTTGGCGTGGTGAAATACGAAGTGTATCGTGATGGTTCCCGAGTGGGGACAGTTGAGCAGCCTTCTTTTGTCGATAAAGAATTAACGGCAGGAACCTCTTATACGTATACGATCAAGGCAATCGATGCAGCAGGAAATATCTCCGAAGAGAGCGCACCATTTACTGTGAGCACGAAGGAGAAAAAGCCAGAAGTACCAGGTGAAATCGCAGAGTGGGATTCCTCTGCCGTATACGTACAGGGCAACCGTGTCATGTACGATGGATTGGAATACGTAGCCAAATGGTGGGTGACTGGTGAACAGCCAGATCGTTCCGATGCGTGGAAGCTGGTGAGCGATGTCGTGCTGTCATGGGATTCAGGCAAAGCCTATGATGGCGGAGCTCAAGTAAGCTACGAAGACAAGGTATACGAGGCAAAATGGTGGACCAAAGGCGAAGTGCCAGGGAAAGCCGATGTATGGAAGCTGGTTGAATAATGTTGCAAAGCCCGGGGAATCTGCCTGGGCTTTGTTTCGTTATATCCTGCCAATATTTTGCCGATTCCTACTTGTTTTGTTATACTTATAATTTGAACTATGCACCCACAACTTATAAGGTAAGAAGGAAAAGAAAATGAATGAAACCTATTCGCTAAATGAAAAATGGCGGCAGTTTTTAACTGTATTACTTCCTATTTTGATATCGCAACTAGCGCTGTTTTCCATGACGTTCGCCGATACCATTATGTCTGGGCATGCCAGTCCGACAGATTTGGCCGGTGTAGCGATTGGGTCCAGCCTGTGGGTACCTGTTCAAGCGGGTTTAACGGGAATTTTAATGGCAGTCATGCCGATGGTTGCGCAGATGGTTGGCGCAGGGAAAAGAGATCAGGTGCCTTATACCGTTATGCAAGCCTTGTATTTGAGTGTCGGCATTGCTGGCGGAGTCATGATTGTCGGTGGCTTGCTGCTTGATCCAATTTTGAACTGGATGCAACTGGAGCCTCAGGTGCGTACGATTGCGCGTGGCTTCCTGCATGCGATTGGTATCGGTATTATTCCTATGTTTCTCTATACGGTGCTCCGTTGCTTTATCGACGCATTGGGACAGACGCGGGTAACGATGTTCATTACCCTGCTGTCGTTGCCGATTAACGTATTATTGAACTACGCTCTTATCTTTGGTCATTTTGGCTTGCCACGACTGGGTGGAATCGGTGCCGGGCTTGCATCTGGCATTACGTACTGGTGTATTTTGCTGATTACGCTGTTTGTCGTGAATCGCGTGGAACCATTTGTCGAGTTCGGCTTGTTTTCCAAGTTTCACCGTATCTCGATGAAAGCATGGAAAGAGCTGCTGAAGCTGGGGCTTCCCATCGGTTTTTCAATCTTTTGCGAGGTTAGCATTTTTGCGGCCGTTACGTTGTTTATGAGTGAATACAGCACGATTACGATTGCCGCGCATCAGGCAGCGATGAACTTCGCTTCATTCTTGTACATGGTGCCACTGAGCATATCTATGGCATTGACGATTGTCGTCGGCTTTGAGGTCGGAGCCAAAAGGTTCCGGGACGCCAAGCAGTACAGTTATTTGGGCATAGGTATTGCCCTTGGCATCGCCCTTTTGTTCGGAGTCATCTTGCTGATGTTTAGCGAGCAAGTGGCTGGTTTCTACACGACTGACATAGAGGTGTTGGAGCTTGCCCAGCATTTCTTGATGTACTCGATCCTCTTCCTGATCTCTGATGCAGTCGCGGCCCCTATCCAAGGGGTATTGCGCGGGTACAAGGATGTGACCATTACCTTTATCGTTGCGCTGATATCCTATTGGGTGATTGGCTTGCCTCTGGGATATATACTGGCGAAGTTCACTTCGCTTGCAGCGACGGGATACTGGATTGGTCTGATCACGGGATTGGCTGCTGGTGCTATCTTCCTTTTTGGACGTCTGCTGTCGTTACAGAAACGCATGATTCGCAGTCATTCATAAGGAAACAGATAAGCGGAAAATCCCTGATAAGAGGGTTTTCCGCTTTTTGCATGAATAGACAAGGGCTCGTTTACACTAAGAGCAAGACGATATATACTTTCTATCATAGGTAATGGAAGATAACCTGACATCAAGGCAGATGGGGGGAGAAACTCATGTCACTATCGGTATTCATGACGTATGATTTTTTGCTAAAACTAGGAGTCGCACTATTTCTAGGCTTGATGATTGGTATGGATCGACAGCTCAAGCATAAACCGCTTGGTGTAAAAACGAGCATGGTCATTTCGGTAGCGAGCTGTCTCATTACGATTGTCTCTATTGAATCCGTCCATCGGTTCTCCGTGCCTGGACACACCAATATGGACCCCCTTCGCTTGGCTGCTCAAATTGTGAGCGGTGTCGGTTTCCTTGGGGCTGGTGTTATTTTACGCCGGAGTAATGATGTTATTTCGGGTTTGACCACAGCATCTATGGTCTGGGCAGCTTCTGGACTAGGGATTGCAGTAGGAGCAGGATTTTATTTTGAGGCAGTGACCGCGACGATCCTCATTATTTTGGCGATTAATTTGTTCCCGATCATTCTTCGCTTGATTGGTCCGGAATCGCTCAGACAAAGAGATTTGTCAATCAAGATTGTGGTAGAAGGCGGGGGCGATCTTGATCTGGTGTTCAAGCAGATTAAGCATCTCGATCTTCAAGTGAAGCGGGTTAAGGTAAAAGACGTGGACAATAAGCTGCAAAAGCTGGAAATGATGATTACGGCATCGGAAAGTACGTATACAACGGATATATACAGTCTCCTGAAAGCGGTAGATCATGTCGTTTCCGTAGAAGTAGAAAGTAGATAAAAAGGAATAATAGAAGACGGAGGCCATAGGTGGCTTTCGTCTTTTTCATTTTCGATTACAAGTGGCTGTCGTGAGGGAAGAAGCGCATTTCCAGTCTACGCTTCGGCCTCCGCCCTGCTGAGGGTGAAGACTGTTCGCTTCGGAAAAAATGGCGGGAGCGGTTCAAACGTAGATGTTTCGAAGAAGTTTTCCATAAGTGAACCTGAAATTCCCCGCCATTTTTTCCTACGCTGGGTCGGGCTCCAGAGGCGCTTGGACTGGAAATGCGCTTCTTCTACGTAGCTTTCCATTTTTGAAAGTGAACTCATGAAGCTTACTTGATTCACTTACAAAACGATGTAAAGGCTCCTACTACACAAAAGCTGTACGAAAGCACTGTCACATGTCTTCCCCCGACCACAACCGTTAGAGGACAACATTATTTTTCATTTTTCCCGAAAAAGCACTTCATCTCTTGCTAACAAGAATGAAAATCATTATCATTTTAGTAGAGAAAAACTGTTTCATTTCCTTTTACTATGATAAAAACGTTTGATATGAGGAGGATGCGAGATGGAATTCAGAATTGAAAAGGACACGATTGGGGAAATCAAGGTTCCTGCGGATAAGCTGTGGGGAGCCCAAACACAACGCAGCTTCCAAAACTTTGAGATCGGCGAAGAAAAAATGCCGCTTCCACTGATTCGCATGTTTGCCATCCTGAAAAAAAGCGCTGCTCTGGCGAATCAAAAGCTGGGCAAGCTCGACAATGAAAAGGCAGAAGCGATTGTGGCGGCTGCAGATGAAGTCATCCAAGGAAAATGGGATGAGCATTTCCCGCTGGTTGTCTGGCAAACAGGTAGCGGTACGCAATCGAACATGAACGTCAACGAAGTAATTGCCCATCGTGCGAACCAGCTGCTGCAAGAAAAGGGCAGTTCAGCTCGAATCCACGCCAACGATGATGTGAATAAATCACAGAGCTCCAATGATACATTCCCGACAGCAATGCACATGGCTGGTCTGGTAGCAGTCGAGGAGCAAGTATTGCCTGCGCTCCAGCTGTTAAAAGCGACGTTGAAAGAAAAAAGCGAAGCCTACATGGAAATTATCAAAATCGGTCGTACCCATTTGCAGGACGCGACTCCGTTGACGCTGGGCCAAGAATTCAGCGGCTGGGTGCGTATGCTGGAAAAGGCCGAAAAGATGATCAAGGAAAGCAACGAGTACTTGCGTGAGCTGGCAATTGGCGGAACAGCTGTCGGAACGGGCATCAATGCGCATCCACGCTTCGGTGAAATGGTCGCGGCCGAAATCAGCAAGGAAACCAACCACCAATTTGTGACGGCGGAAAACAAGTTCCACGCACTGACCAGCCATGACGAGCTCGTTCATGTGCACGGTGCCCTGAAAGCACTCGCAGCAGACCTGATGAAAATCGCCAATGATGTGAGATGGCTGGCGAGCGGCCCGCGTTGCGGAATCGGTGAAATCATCATTCCTGCCAACGAACCAGGCAGCTCCATCATGCCAGGGAAGGTGAATCCGACCCAGAGTGAAGCAATGACCATGGTCGTTTGCCAAGTGATGGGCAACGATGCAGCGATCGGATTTGCCGCGAGCCAAGGGAATTTTGAACTGAACGTATTCAAGCCGGTCATCATCTACAATTTCCTGCAATCCGCAAGACTGTTGGCAGATGCGATGAAGTCCTTCAACGACAATTGCGCAGTAGGCATCGAGCCTGATCTGACAGTCATAAAAGAAAACCTGAACAACTCACTGATGCTGGTGACGGCCCTGAACCCGCATATCGGGTACGAAAATGCGGCAGCTGTAGCGAAGCTGGCTCACAAAGAAGGCATTACACTCAAGGAAGCAGCGATCAAGAGCAATTTGCTGACCGAAGAGCAATTCGATCAAGTTGTGCGCCCTGAGCAAATGATTCATCCAAAAGAGTAGCATCTTCATAGAAATAACCGATGGTCCCGTAGTAGGGCCATCGGTTATTTTTTTGAGAAAAATTACAGATGAGATCCGCCGCTTGCATCAATCAATTGACCAGTTACCCAACGACTGTCGGGTGAGGCAAGAAAAGCGGCAATATCCGCCACATCTTCAGGTTCTCCCCATCTGTTAAAGGTTGAGAGCCCAGCAGCATACTTTTGCCCATCCGGATTATTTTGCAACGTGCCCGCATTCATTTCGGTGTTAATAATGCCGGGCAGGATCGCGTTCACCGTAATATGACGGCTGCCCAGTTGTTTAGCCAAGGCTTGTGTAAGTGTGTTTACAGCGCCCTTTGATACGCTGTAGGTGAAAACACTTGGGGAGGCCGCACGTGTAACAAACGATGAGATATTGATGATACGACCACCGTCTTTCAAGCGGGGCAAAGCTTGTTGGGTAACAAAAAGCGGCGCTTTGACATTTATGTTCATGACCTCGTCAAAAGACTCTTCTGTAGCTTCCTCCAACGTTAAAATTTGCCCGATCCCAGCGTTATTCACGAGAATATCAAACCGATTGCCTCCGGTACGCTTCTGTAGCTCGTCATCCAGTGTCCCAAATAAATCACGAATGCCGCCAAGGGTACGCAAGTCAGCACCGATCGAGAATGCTTGACCTCCACTTTGCTCGATCTCACGTACCACTCCTTCTGCTTCGCTCTGCCTTTTCCCATAGTGTACAGCCACTAATGCGCCATCCTGTGCCAGACGTAATGCAATGCCACGACCGATTCCCCGGCTTGCACCGGTTACCAAAGCTATTTTACCGTTCAGCTTGCTCACACCCTCATCTCCTTATTCGAAAATTCATGTTAGTTATATCACAAGGTGATGTTTGAAATATTGCTCTCTCATTCGAGGTTCACAGGGACATGCTCATGGCGATAATGGAATAGAATTGCTCTCTTCCTTTACCTTTTCTTTAAAAATTCTTGTTATAGTGGTTCTATCTTACTTGGATGAGTGCGGAGGTGTTTGTACGTGAGGATTTTGATTGTAGATGACGACAAAGAGATTGTAGAGCTCATGGCGATTTATTTGAGCAACGAAGGCTATGAGATCGAAAAAGCTTTTGACGGTTTGGAAGCGATGGAGAAGCTGGAGCAGAAGTCTATCGATCTTGTCATTCTGGATGTCATGATGCCCAATCTGGATGGGCTTGAAGTCACCAAGCGAATACGAAAAAACTCTACCGTCCCTATCCTGATGGCGAGTGCCAAAACGAATGATATGGATAAAATCATGGGCTTGATGACCGGTGCGGATGATTACGTAGCGAAGCCTTTTAATCCGCTGGAAGTGATTGCGCGGGTCAAGTCACTCTTACGAAGGGCAAACTACTCGCAGGAAAACAAGCAGGAGCATGTGATTGAAGTCGGGCCATTAATTATTCATAAGCAAAGTCACTTCGTTCAGACGAAAGAAGGCATCCCGATCAAGCTAACGGCACTGGAATTTTCCGTCCTGCATCTATTGGCAAGTCATCCGAATCGGGTATTCAGCTCAGAGGAAATTTTTGACCGCTGCTGGAAAATGGAAAATTTCGTTTCCTACAAGACGGTGATGGTTCACATCAGCAACTTGCGGGAAAAGCTGGAGAAGGCGACCAATGGCGAAAAGGTGATACAGACGGTCTGGGGGGTCGGCTACAAAATTGAAGCTTAGTGCCAAGGATTTTATTCGAATCCTTTTCGATTTGCTGCTTGGCCTCTTGATTATCTACGCTGTTTTTCAAATGGCTGCTTTTCTCGCCAACAACTATTTCTACAATATCCCGCAAGTCAAAGAGTACATTTGGAAGCTGCGGGTCAATTTTGATATCAATTCCTTTAAAATCCCGATTATCTTGATCGCGACGGGTATGTTTGTAGCGTGGTCCGTCGTTCGTATCCGCAAGTACCTGGAACAAAAGCAGATGGAGCAAATCATAAACGAGCTGCATTTCATTGCAAAAGGCAATTATCATCACCAGATTTCTATTCGTCCGAACGGCAGCTTGGGCCAAGTGGTCGATAGCATCCATGCTTTGGTCAAAAGCGCTTTGGATGCGATGGAGGAGGAGCGAAGGCTAGAACAATCGAAGGATGAGCTCATCACAAACGTCTCCCATGATCTGCGAACGCCGCTGACCTCGATTATTGGCTACCTCGGACTGATTGAGCAGAACAAGTACAAGGATGAAGAGAAGCTCAAGCACTACGCACATATCGCCTATGAAAAAGCGAAGCAGATGAACGTACTCGTCAACGATCTGTTTGAATACACGAAGGTTCGCAATCGCGGAGCACATTTGAAACGAACACAGTTCGACTTGGTAGAGCTGGTTGAACAAGTATCCGTGGGCTTTCGACTCGTTGCGAATGAGGCGGGACTGCGGCTCGTCGTCGATACCCCCGATCAAAAAATCGAGATGGTAGGGGATACAGACAAGCTCGTTCGCGTCCTGGAAAACCTCATTTCTAACGCAGCAAAGTACGGACGGGATGGAACAGAGATAATCATACGCGTCTTTCAACAAGGGGAAGGTATCGCCATTTCTGTTGCCAATAATGGAGCGCCGATCCCGGCTGAATTTTTGCCGAGCCTGTTTGAACGCTTTTTTCGGGTGGAAGGCTCACGTTCAACAGAGACAGGAGGCTCCGGACTCGGACTGGCTATCGCCAAGAGCATCATCGACCTGCATCAGGGAAATATTTCTGTCGAAAGCACACCGGAATGGACGACCTTCACCGTGTGGCTACCACGTACAATCTCTGGCATTTGAGAAAAGCTTTACTTTTTCTTTACCTTTCGTTTCCGTTAATTTTAATCGGAAAGTCTATCCTGACAGCATGAAGGCAAAATGACTGGTTGGAGAGAGGGTTGGACGTTGGATAACGTACAAAAAATGGGTAGACCTGTTGCGCTGTTTGCCATTGCTGGGTACGCAGTGTTTGCCCTGTACTTGTTTCTCGTTGTGAAGGTATTGCTGTTTAAATTCGGCAGTTTCGATAGTAGCTTGCTATTGGATCAGTGGAAAATCATTTGGAGCGATCCGTCTGTGATTGTGGAGCGGTTGCGATACCGGAGTAATTTGGTACCATTTCATGAAATCGAAAACTATGTCAAAAGCATTCGTGATAACCAAAGCTGGCACAGTGCAGTGAACTTCGTAGGCAACGTGATCGCCTTTATGCCGTTAGGCTTTTTGTTGCCGCTTCTGTTTCCGAAAATAGCCGGTTCCCTGTTCAGGGTAATCACGCTGTCTCTGATGCTGAGCCTCGGTGTGGAGCTGACCCAGCTCGTAATGAACGTCGGAACATTTGATGTCGATGACCTGCTCTTGAATACATCGGGAGGTATAATTGGGTATGTGGTCTACTTGTTCATTTGGCTTCTACAGAAAAAACGGTTCATCTTTACCGTAACTTCGAAGGCTACTTTTTAGGCACCCCTGTGGTGCTTTTTTTATTACAATTAAAAAAGTATTGATGAACAAAAAGCCGGTGAGAAGAAAAAGCACAGGGCTCGCAGACCTTGACAACGCCTGCCCAGTCGGAACTTAAAAAAGGGGGCAACGCTTGTCGATCACTTCTTCCTTGAGAAACTGCCGCCCGTAGGGTGGCTTTGGCTCGACGGTCCCCTTTTTTAGTGGAGACGGCCAGTGAATCCCCCATGCTGGCGTGTCAGAGTCGAAGAGAACTGTGCTTTTTCTTCTCCTCCACTATGTTGACCCAAACAAACCAATCCCCCTTGTTTTGTCCCAATACCTATGTTTACACTAGTAGAAAACCATCGAAAATTCCTGTCGAAAGAGAAGGTGATTCTCTTTGTTACATAAAGCGCAAGAGATTTTACGAAAGTACTTTGGCTACGAATCATTTCGCGAAGGCCAGAAGAAAATCATCACGAGCCTGTTAGCTGGACATGACACCGTAGGCATTATGCCAACCGGAGGCGGGAAATCGATCTGTTATCAAGTCCCAGCGATGCTCCAAGAAGGAGTAACCATCGTGATCTCCCCACTCATCTCGCTGATGAAGGATCAGGTCGACGTGCTGGTCAGCATGGGCATTCCAGCCACCCAAATTAACAGCTCACTGGATTACAGCGAGGTACGCGATCGACTGCGTATGGCAGCACGTGGAGAGTACAAGCTGTTGTATATCGCACCGGAGCGGTTGGAATCAGAAGCATTCCAAAACTTGATTCAGGATGTACCGATCTCGTTTGTGGCAGTGGACGAAGCGCATTGCGTCTCGCAGTGGGGGCACGATTTCCGTCCGAGCTATTTGGCGATCGCTCGTTTTCTGCAATCGCTGCCACAGAGACCGATCGTCGCAGCCTTGACGGCGACAGCGACACCGGAGGTAACGGAGGACATCAAGCGACAGCTGGAATTAAAGGACGAGCGCCTCTTCATCACGGGATTCGGCAGAGACAATCTCATCTTGTCTGTACGCAAGGGGGAGAACCGTCGAGAATTCATCCAGGCGTACTTGCGGGCGAATAAGCAGCAGGCAGGTATTATTTATGCGGCAACGAGAAAAGATGTGGACGCCTTGCATGCCGATTTGGACAAGCGCGGCTTCGCGGTGACCAAATACCATGCAGGACTGACGGAGGAAGAGCGAGCAGCCAATCAGGAAGCATTCCTGTTCGATGACGTCCGTACGATGGTCGCGACCAATGCATTTGGAATGGGCATCGACAAGTCTAACGTACGCTACGTCATTCATTACAACATGCCGAAAAATTTGGAGGCGTATTATCAGGAAGCAGGTCGTGCCGGACGCGATGGGGAGCCTAGCGAGTGTATCCTATTGTTTCAGCCACAGGATATCCAGACGCAAACGTTTTTCATCGAGCAGAATCAACTGCTGGATGAGCGCAAGGAGCACGAGTACAAAAAGCTGTACGCGATGATCGACTATTGCCGGACACCGCGCTGCTTACAGCAAAACATCGTGCAATACTTCGGTGAAACAGATGCAGCCGTATGTGGCCGTTGCGGGAACTGCACGGATGAGACCGAGCTGTCCGATATTACACTCGAAGCGCAGAAGATTTTCTCCTGCGTCAAACGTATGAGAGAGCGCTTCGGTGCCGCACTCGTCGCGCAGGTACTCAAAGGCTCCAAAAACAAGAAGGTCACCCAGTTTTCCTTCGATCAGTTGCCTACGTACGGTCTGATGAAGGAATACAAGGAAAAAGAGATCGCAGACTTGATCCAGCTCCTCATTGCCGAAGGGTATTTGCAAGTGACGGAGAGTCAATATCCAATCGTAAAGCTAGGGGAGCGGGCTTTACCAGTTCTGCGTGGTGAGGAGCGCGTCGTCCAAAAAATCTCGATTCGCCCAGTTCAACTGACAGAGGATGATGAGCTGTTCGAGCAGCTACGTGCGTTGCGCAAGGAAATCTCGACGCGACAAAAGGTACCCCCATACGTGATTTTCCCGGACAGTACGTTAAAAGAAATGAGCAGCCTCTGCCCGACCGACAAACAAGCCATGCTCAAGATCAAAGGAGTCGGCGAGGCGAAATTCGAGAAGTACGGGGAGCTTTTCCTCGAATGCTTGCAAAACTATACAGCGATTAAGTCGTGACAGTCATGTCATGGCTTTTTTTCTATTTTTCTTTTCACGTGCCTGCTATAGTAAGATAGCAAACCAGAATTTTCATACATAAATGAATAGGAGGACAATAAGAGCAACACCATCGAAGGGCACTGACAGATTAAGAGAGACAGAGGGGAAAACATGAAAAAACTAGCGAAGGGCTTATTAAGTGTTGCACTCACATCTATGCTACTAGGCAGTGGAATGTTGGGGATCGCCGCACCAGCAAAGGCCGCAGAAACACCTACCAAAATCACGTTGCTTGGCACATCTGACATTCACGGACGATTCATGCCATGGGATTATGCCTTGGATGGCCCGAATCCAAATGGCAGCATGACGCAGCTGTTCACGATGATTAAAGAGATTCGAAAAGAAAACCCGAACACCGTGCTGCTGGACGCAGGCGATTCGATCCAAGACAACTCGGCAGAGCTGTTCAACGACCAACCGCAGTCTCCGATTATGGTCGCGATGAACGAAATGAACTATGATGCATGGGCTTTTGGCAATCATGAATTTAATTTTGGACTCGATGTTTTGGACAAGGTCAGCAGCCAATACAAAGGCGCTGTTCTGGCAGGGAATATCTACAAGGAAAATGGCGAGCGTTTCTTGCCTGCATACACGATCATTGAACGCGCAGGTGTAAAAATCGGCGTCATTGGGATGAACACGCCGATGATTACCGATTTCGAAAAAGGAACCGATCATCTGGATGGCCTCGTGATCAAAAATCCGGTAGAAGAAACCAAGAAAGCTGTAAAAGAGCTGGAAGGCAAAGTAGACGTCATGATCGGCCTCATGCACATGGGCATCGAGAATGAAAACGGCATTCCAGGTACGGGCGTAGCAGATATCGCGAACGCCGTTCCAGAGCTAACCGCGATTTTTGCCGGGCACATGCACAAGCTCGTGAAAAAGGAAGAGATCAACGGTGTCCTGATCACTGAGCCGGACAAGTACGGTACGCATATCTCCCGCATTGACCTGACCTTCGAAAAGAAAGATGGCAAGCTCGTTCTGACTGACAAGGAAGCGACTGCGCTCCCTGTAAAAGGCGCAGATGGCACACCAGCAGTATCCGATGCTGAGCTGGAGACCAAGCTCAAGCCTTTCCATGAATTCGCACGTGCAGATGCCAACATCGTCGTAGCAGAGCTTAAAGGTATGAACCTGGTACCGAAAAACGAGATCGAGGGCATCCCGACGGTACAAATTCAGGAGACGCCGCTATCCGACTTTTTCCATGAAGTGATGCTCTACTACAGCAAGGCAGATGTGGTAGCTCACCAGATCGACAACGACAAAGCCAAGCTGGATGTAGGGCCGATCAAGAAAAAGGATATCGCCTACAACTACCAATACGCAGGTGGCGAGATCACCGTTTACAAAGTGACCGGAAAAGACTTGAAGGACTACATGGAATGGGCAGTGGGCTATTTCAATTCCACGCGTCCTGGTGATGTGACTGTGAGCTTTGATCCTAAACGCCGCGCTTCCAAATACAGCACCAACGATTTCTTCGGTGGCGTGAAGTACGAAATCGACCTGACCAAGCCGTACGGCAGCCGCATAACAAACCTGCGCAAGCTCGATGAGACACCGATCAAGGCTGAAGATACCCTTGAAGCTCGGAATGAACGCATACCGAATGGAAGCTTTGCAGGCAAAAGGTGGCGCGTTGGAAGGACGCAAATTCGAACAACTATGGTCTTCCAAAGACAATGCGGCGTTTGGTGAAACAGGTGGAACGATCCGCAATCGCGCTATTGCGTACCTGAAAGAAGTGAAAAAAGGCGTTTACGAGCCAAAAGTACAAAACAACTGGAAGATTACGGGTGTCGATACCACTGCACCTGAACGCAAAGATGTAGTAGAGCTGATCAATGCAGGCATCTTGAGCGTTCCGATAACGGCAGATGGCAAATACACCAATATCGCTTCCATCAACATCAAGGATGCAGTAACCAAAGAAGAAATCAACGAGCTGTCTGCAAAAGTAATAGTCGATGCAGCGAAGTTCGCGACGGTCAAAACAAAAGGTGAATTTTATCATCAACTGAACGAAGCGAGAAAGGCTGCGGAGAAATCGGGTACACCGACAACCAATACACAGCAAAAGAAATAGCATAGATAAAAGCAAGAAAGCCGTGACGCTAGTAGTCACGGCTTTCTTTGACGGTAATCTGTCAACGAATGATACGTCTGCGATATTTCAGCAAGTACAACAGGAAGCCGAGAAGCAACAGCCCTTGACCAACGATCGCACCAGAAATGGAGATTCCGATATAGGTAATCAGGTAGTAAATGCCGGAGCCTATTGCCATCAGCAGATTCTCCACGAAGTTTTGAATCGCAATCGTTTTCCCGGAACCGACCATCCGCTTTCCTTCGTCCTGCAAGACGGTATTCATCGGGATAATGAACACCCCACCCATGAATCCGACGAGAAGCAATAAACAGATGGCAATAAAAGTAATGTTGATCCAAGGAAATAGCACGATGATCAGAAACATTCCGAATCCGTATGTCAGCGATCGCGTGAAATGAGACAAAGGAATGAGCTTTGGAGCGAGAAAAGCTCCAGCAATAATTCCGATAGAAGTCGTAGCGAGAATCAGCGATACAGAGAAGCTCTCCGGGTTAATCCCTAGCGCGAGTGGAATCCACGCCAGAACGGCCACTCGAAGTACAGCAGAGGACATCCAGAACGCTCCCGTTCCAATCAGGGCAAAGCTCGTTTCCGGGCGATTCATCAAGTGCTGGAAGTCGATGAAAAAGCGTCGTGCTTCTGCTCCATAGCGAATCGATGAGTTCCCTCTCATACGCGGAATGAAGAAAGTCATACCAAGCGACAGTAGATAGATCAGCAGACAAATTCCTGACGAGATAAGCGGCGCTGTCATGTTCGCGATCGCTCCACCTCCGCCGATCCCCGTCAAAATCGCAAAGATCGTATAGGCTTCGATGCGAGCATTGGCATGAAACAGTTCATCTTCATTGCGGGTCAGCTCTGGCAAAATTCCGTACTTGGCCGGAGAGTAGACGACTGCTCCGACTCCTACGGTGAAGTAACACAGCATCAGCATGATGATGCTGGACTGGTCAATGAAAAACAGCAGGACGACACCGAGGGCTTTAATCAGGTTGCCAATCACCAGCACAATTGATTTGGCGTGCTTGTCGGCAAAAGGTCCAACCAATGGCGCAAGAAAAATGTAAGGGAGAAAGAATGAAATGGATACAAGTGCAAGCATGGCGGGAGAAAAACCGTTCTCCCGCAGCAGATTCGCGATCACGAACAAAATCATGTTGTCGGCAAAGGCCGATAGAAATTGAGTGAAGTACAGTGCTTGTAATGGTTTTAATCGTATGTTCACATCATTTTCCTCCAGTCTCCGCCAGTTGTTTCAAGCTGACGTAATCCGTTTTGCCGCTACCGAGCAGTGGCAGAGCCTTGATCACTTGCATAGCACCTGGAATGAGTAGTGGTGAATATTGCTTTTCAGTCAAGTACGCACGTAGCTGGCTTAGCTGCACGGTTTCATCTGTTGTATAGAGCAGGACACGCTCACCTTTTCGCGGATCATTCACTGTGATCGCAGCAAAACCGGAGTGTCCGAAGCATTGCATTGCCAGTTCTTCAACCAGATTGAGCGAAACCATCTCGCCGCCGATTTTGGCGAAGCGCTTCAGTCGGGATTGGATGCTGAGAAAGCCGTCCTTGTCAGCTGTGACCAAATCACCTGTGTGGTACCACTCCTCAGCGGGAACAAAGCCTTTTCCGTGAATCATATAACCCTTCATGACGTTTGGACCCTTCACCAAAAGCTCTCCGCCTGTATCAATCCCTGCTACGGCTTCCAGCTTGGCGGACATTCCTGGCATCAAACGACCGACGGTTCCTGGCTTGTTAGCGAGTGGCGTGTTGAGTGACAGGATTGGAGCTGTTTCGGTTGCCCCATAGCCTTCGAAGATCCGCACACCGAACTTTTCCATCCACAGCTTGCGTACATCGTCCTTCAGCTTTTCTGCTCCTGCAAACACGTAGCGCAAGGAGTAGAAGTTGTAAGGGTGAGCCATTCGGCCATAACCAGCCATAAAGGTCGAGGTTCCGAAAAGGATCGTTGCGTTTTGATCATAAACCAATTCCGAAATCGCCTTGTAATGCAACGGACTTGGATACAGATAAACCGGAATCCCTTTTACGACGGGCACGAGTGTTCCTACGGTTAGTCCGAAGCTGTGGAACATCGGAAGAGCATTGAAAAATTTGTCTCGGCTCGTAATGTCGATTGCGCTGGTCACCTGTTGGATATTCGCGTACAGATTCGTGTGCGTCAGTACAACACCTTTTGGCTTGCTCTCACTACCGGAAGTGAATAGAATCAGCTCGTTATTAGTTGCAGAAGCTTTTTTCTTCCGCAAATAAGAGAAGAGTGCAGACACTTTGTCAAAAGCCGTAGCCGATGCTTTCAAATCCTCGAGATAAATGATCTTCATGCTGGGAGAAAGACCTGCGATGATGTGCTCCAGCTTTCCTTTTTCGATGAATACGCGTGAAGTCAGGATCGTATCAATATGTGCGGTCTCGCAGCAATCCAGAAGGGAACGAATACCGAGCGAAAAGTTCAGGATGGCTGGAGTGGTTCCGATGCGGAACAAAGACAGTAACGTTACGAGATGGCCCACCGAATTGGGGAGGAATACACCGACAACCGGTTTTCCCAAAAGCATAGGCTGCAATTTGTTGCCGAGTAAGTAGCTGCCGATTAACAAGGTCTTGTAGTCGATCGTGGACGAGAGGTCCTTGGCGATTTCCATTTTCGCACCGTTCAGGCGAGCTGCTTCTAGTACTTCATCAAACAAATTCACGTTTTGCTTCATTCGGCTCTCGAACAAGCCTTCCTGGAAGATTCGCAGGATACGATCATTGGCTGCCGCTTTTTGTTCGCGCATCGACAGGTTCTGATCACGCTCGATGGTGAAGGGATTTCCGACGGTCATGGTTACATCCGGGAACCAGGAGAGCTTCAGCTTTCCTTTCAAGTACGAGAAGATCGAACGTTCCAGACCATTAATGATGATTGGGTAAACCGTTACGCCAGTTCGAAGAGCGAGATACCCAACACCGCTGTAGATTTTCATGATGCCGCCCGTCGTTGTGATCCGACCTTCTGGAAAAATCACCAGCGTTTGTCCGTTTCGAAGGACGCGGAGCATGTGACGGATGGAGTACGGGTTGAGTGGATCGATTGCGATATGCTTGCGGAAGCGTAGGAAAAACGCAAACCGCTTGGCGATATCTGTGTTTACGACAAATGTTGCTTCTTTTGGCAAGCAAAAGGATAAGAGTACTGCATCTAGCAAGGAAACATGATTGGGAGTTATTAGCGATGGCATCGACAAGTCGAGTTTTGAAAGTCCGAGAACACGGGGACGAAACCACAGCATCAGTATCGTTTTCAAGAAAGAATAAATAAGGGCCATGTGGACCACACCTTTACAAAGGATAATTTTGTTGCTCTATAGCTTTTATTGTAAGGAGTGGAGCATGTAAAAAAAGTACCAACATTCATTGGTACCTGGTAATAAGACCTAGAATAGCTTTTTTTGGCTGGCTTTTGCGGCCGCTTCCTTACTTGTTTTGACGCCCATTTTTTTGAGGATTCGGTTGATGTGATTTTTGATCGTACGCTTCGTGATGTGGAGAGATTGTTCGATCTGCGTCTGCGTATGACCTTGGTGGATTAATTGTAGGATGTCCCTTTCTGCGGGAGATAACAGCTTTTGATTTTCATCGTTTTTCAAACGTAAAAATTCGTTGCGCAGTGCCGCAGCTGCTGTAGGGTGAATGGCCGACTGACGGTTGTGAGCAGCACGGATGGCGTCGGGAATTTCCTTGAAGCTCGATTTGCTGATGTAATTGACGGCACCCGCTGAAAAGGACTCCACAATCACGGCCTCGTCTGTGAGAGAGGTGAGCATGATGATTTTGCTGTCGGCTTGGAGTGCCATGAATTCGATTGCGGTCTCGATCCCGTCAAGATTGTTCTCGGTCAAGTTAATATCCATCAGGACGACATCCGCTTGAGCAGGCAGGAATCGCTCGATCGCTTCTGCTTTGGACCCGGCTTCACCCACTACTGTGAGATCGGGTTCCTTGTTCAAGAAATCAATGAGACCTTTTCGCCAGACGGGGTCATCCTCTACTAAAAACACCCTGATTGCATTCATGTGTAAGCGTCCTTTCGCTATTCAGAGTCGTTTATCATTACACGCTTTTTCGGGAAAAACAGGAAGACGGTGGTTCCTTTGCCTTGCTCACTGTAGATTTCCAGCTGTCCTTGATGCTTTTGCATGACATTGTAGCAGTAGGAGAGCCCAAGACCAAAGTTTTGTCCCGTTCTTTTTGTCGAGAAAAAAGGATCGAGCACGTGAGGCAGGTTCTCTTTTGTAATGCCTGTGCCTGTGTCCGCGACAGTGATGATGAGATGCTTGTGGGACAAAAATAGCTGAAGATGGAGCTTGCCGCCCGATTTCATGGCTTCTAGCGCATTCATGCACAAGTTGGTGATGACTTCGCGCAGTTGTACGCCATCGCCATACAAGCGAAGTGTTTCGTCCAATTCACTCACGACTTCTACCTGTTGTTTCAGGATATAGGGCGTCAGATTTTGTGTGACTTGCCCGATGATTTGACCGGGGTCACATATTTCTTCGCGCAGCTCGACGTCCCGCAGCTGGTTTTGAATCCGATTCATCATGTCCAGCATATGCTGCGAGGATTGCATCAGGACAAGCGCGTCTTCTTTTAGCGACGGCTGGTTGGTTTCATCTGCGTATGTTTCGATGCGGTCGGCATACAGCGAGATTTTGCCCACTTCATTTTTGATCGTGTGGTTAATGATTTGCGCACCGGAAGTCAAGGCACGCAAGGTACTGTCCAGACGTCTTTTTTCTACACGAAGACGGACACCAAGGAAGCCGTATTTCAAACTGATGGCAACGATCAGGATAAATTGGATCGTGACCACGAGCATGTTGTAGCGCCAGGCTTCGTAATCGTTCTGGGTACGCATGATGTAGATGAAAATAAAGACGAAAAATAACGGAACGATGATGAGTACGTTCGTGAAGAAGCTGTTCTTTTTCACGAGTGGATCTTTCTCTCGCATGTACTGCACGACAAGCAGCGTACAGGAGAACAGAAAAAACGGAATCACCCATGCCACCATAATCCAGTAATTGAAGAGTAGCTCGGGATAAATGGGTGTTATCCAAATCATCCCAAGAGGCAGGATGAGAGCGGCATATTGGATCGTCAGCTTTACTCTGCGAGAAAAAAATTCAGCCGAGTGGACGGCAAACATAAGAAACGTGTAGGGCAGGCCCGCTTGGCAAATAAAAGAAGAGATGCGGCTTATCAATATCAGGGTGTTCGTGGCCCCGGGCTTTGCGGCCAGGTAATCTGCAAAATAGGGCATGATCGTTTCGTCAATCACTCCTGAGATAAAGCCCCCCGCCCCAACAAAGGCAGTCGCACAAGCCCAGCGGATCGACGTTCTCTTCGGGTCTGTGAACAGCACGAACAGACCTAATGCCCATATGGTAAACAAGATGAAAACCATCATGGATTTGCTGTCTCCTGTCAATTATTATTCCACTATTATATCGTACACCGGCGATAGGAGACGGAAAAATAAATCATCGGGACAAAAACGGGGGATGGAGGAGAAAAGCAGCAAGCAGGTTTTTCCAAATATTCGTTGAATTGAAAAGGACTGGTTGTGCATCTCGTGACTTTCTATCTATCATTTTTAGCGAGAGGACTCCCACTTCTATAAGTGGAGAGGTGAATCGCTGCTTTTTTCTTGGTATTTTTCTTCTTTATTGTATAAAATAGCAGGGAACATACGTTCTTTGTGGTCGCTTATAAAAGGAGGTGAATGAATTGTCAACAGAGGAAAAAGCGTACCAAACCTTTCAAATTTGGATCAAGCCTGGACATCGCTTGTTTCCGTATTTCCAGCATGCTTGTCTACAAGCGAAAAACCTCCATAACACAACGAATTTCTTTATTCGTCAAGTGTTCACGGCGATGCAACAGACGGGTGAGCTTCAACCTTTGCAAAAAGAAGTTCTCGATCTTCTGCATGAGAACATCGAGCAAATCAATCAGGTGCAACTTGCGGCCTATCAAAAAAGACTGGCTAGAGAACAAGCAAAGCCTACCCACGAGCAGAAAGTGATCAAGCCAAACTTGTATGTGCTTCCGACCAAGGAAGCCTCGCTACTTTCTTATGGCTTC